>DASWNL010000531.1:0-2015 GCA_036399215.1 Abditibacteriaceae bacterium | reverse complement strand
CTATGGCCTCGACCGCTATCGCAAGCACGCCCCGGCCAACACCTGGACTTCGCCCGAAAAGCCGGTCGAAACCAATGTTACCGATGAAACACCGCCCACCGCACAATAATCTTCACCCAATGAAAGACAATCTGAAAGAATCTTTTGTCATTATGCGCTCTACCCTTTCTCACTCATGGCTTTTAGCCCTGCCCTTAGTCTGCCTGTCCGGCGGCTGCAATTCGGCCACCGAAAGCACCGCCTCAGCGGAAAACACCACTACAACCGCTTCAACTGAAACTTCCGCGCCGGTTCGTGTGGCTGCTGCCGATAAGCCGGCAGAGGGCGCCCCTGCGGATGACCCTCATGCAGGGCACGATCATGCAAAGGGCGCTCACGGCGAGGGCAAAGCCGGTCAAACTGGTCAAGCCGGCGCTGACCCGGCTTATGTCGTTTCCGATCCGTATGCCAAATACGGCATCACCAAAGATGACCTGAAAAACGCCGCGCCCGACGAAAAGGCCTTATTTGCCGCGATGGATCACGTCAAAGTGCCGCCACCCGCGAAAAACACCAAAGTGCCGGACAAAGCCAGAGTTGTTTTTGAAACGGCTAAAGGCAAAATTACCGTTGAACTCAACGGCAAAGAAGCGCCGCTGCACACCAAAAGCTTTCTGCATCTGACCAAACTCGGTTTTTATGACGGCACAGTTTTCCATCGCTTTGCCGACTTGGAAGGTGGCGGCAAAGGGCGCATTGTGCAGGGCGGCGATCCGTTTACCAAAGTGCCGACGACACGCAAATTCGCCGGACAAGGCGGCCCTGGCTACGAAGTGCCGCGTGAACGCAACGCCTTAAAGCACACGGCTTTAGTTTTGGCCGCCGCGCGCAGCCAAAACCCCAACTCGGCGGGTAGCCAGTTTTATTTCACGCTCGATCCGGTTTCGTTTCTGGATGAAGGCGATGGCTACACCGTCTTCGGCAAAGTGGTCGACGGTAAAGATGTCGTGATGAAATTGCAACAGGGCGATGCCTTGAAAAAAGTCACCGTTGCCAAATAAAGTTGTTCGATAAAGTCGAGATCACTATGCCTTTGCACGTTCGCCTTTACACCCGACCCGGCTGTCATCTTTGCGAAGATGCTTTAAACGTCGTCGAAAACCTGCGGGATGATTTCAATTTCCTGCTCGAAGAAGTCAACATTGATGAAGACCCGGCCCTCAAAGAGCGCCTGGGGCATCAGATTCCTGTGATTACCGTGGACGGCGGCAATAAAATCACCGGCGACGTGACGGAAGAGCGCGTGCGCCGCGCCTTCAACCGCGCCCGCAAAGCTCGTGATGAGGCCCCAAAACAACAGTAATTTTGTCGGGCCACCTGCTGTTTTCCTCCTTAACTAAACGCCCGCGCATTTCGCGCGGGCGTTTGTGTTTTGAAATTTGATATAGAAAGTATTTATGCAACTCAATATCATTGTGCCGGAGCGCATCTTTACCATTGAAGATTTCTTTTCAGCAGCAGAGTGCGCAGATTACATCAAGCTGAGTGAAAAAGGTGGTTACGAAGCTGCCGCTGTTCAAACGTTGCAGGGCCAAGAGATGCGTCCCGATATTCGTAACAATGCCCGCCTGATTTGGGATGATGTGGAATTAGCGGCGAACTTATGGCAACGTATCCAACCATTTGTGCCTTCACCTCTGTGGAGCCATCCAGCTATCGGATTGAACGAGCGATTCCGCTTTTACCGCTATGATCCCGGCCAAACTTTCAAACCCCATTATGACGGCAGCTTTAAACGCGAAAATGGCGAGCGAAGCCAGGTGACCTTCATGGTTTATTTAAACGGCGATTGCGTTGGGGGCGAAACAAAGTTCGATTTGCCTTATCCTCACGGCGAGATTGCAGTCCAGCCTAAAGAAGGCATGGCTATTCTTTTTCCACACAGCGTTCGGCATGAAGGCGCCCCGGTATGGAGTGGCCGCAAATATGTTTTACGCACTGATGTTATGTATAGCGCGGAGAAAGAAGAAAAAAGC
>DASWNL010000530.1:0-4992 GCA_036399215.1 Abditibacteriaceae bacterium | reverse complement strand
TCGCCTTTGCCATTACGACGAAAGTTCAGGATAATATCGGCGCATAAGGCCAGCCACAGCGGCAGGCTGTCTCCCACCTGGCGATTCGTCCATTGATTGAGAAAACCGCCCGAAGGCAGGGAAGAGCATGAGCGCATGATGGCACGCTGCAAGGACGAAGGCGCTTCGGGATGCGCTGGGCCAATGCCGCAGCGCGCTAAAAACTCCTGCGATTCGCGCGGCGAAAGCTCGGACAAAGCATACTGCTCAATGCGTGCGCCATCCCAATCGGCATCGGTTTCACTCCAGAGCAACGCTTTGCGCGTGCCGATGACCAATAAGATGCCGCTGGCCATGCACAAGGCGGCCAATTCGCGCAGCCACCATTCGACGTAAAGATTTAGTTCGGGTAAAAGCGGTGATTCACCGGGCCACAAGGCTTCGAGCGAATCAAAAAACAAAACGGCCCGCGCCGCATAACTATCGCGACTCCACAAACTGTCCTTCAAATCGGCCACGAAGTAGCCGATGAGTTCAGGGATGACACTGGACTGGTTAGATAAAACACGACAGCAAAGACTGTTGATGAGCGCCTGTCCATCGTCGCCGTTTTGCATCCAGTAGGAGGCGCTAATGGCACTGCCTTCTTTGCCTGCCGCGTGTATTTCGCGCATGATTTGCCCGGCTTGTCCCGGCGCTTCAAGCAGGAACTGGCAAAGCTCATAAGTAGGCCGCAGCGAAGGCAGCCACGCGAAAAAAGGCGAATCGTCTGCGCTCTTTGCACTATCGTCCAAGCTGTTGTCCCCGTTGATAGGGCCGCTGCCTTCTTGCGCTAAGAGCAGCGCGAAACACAAATCGAAACGCGGAAAGCGCAAGGCGAAGTTTTCTTGTAGCGTGATGCGCCATGACATCAGCACTTCGCGATACGCCTGCGGGTGATTGACGATGTTGCGGGCATTGAACCACGCATAAGGCACCGGCGGCGACACATTTTGCAAGCCGTCATAAAGCGCGTGCAGCAAAGTGGACTTGCCGATGCCGGCAGGGCCGTGAAAAGCCACAAGCGGCACACCTTCAGAGGCTTCGGCTTGCAGCAACTGCCGAAAAGCGCCCAGCGCTTCATCGCGCCCCACAAAAACCGTAGCCGGCAACGGCCATTGCGCCGATGAAGGAACTGATGAAGAAGCGGACGCCGCAGCCGGAAAACCCGGTGGCGAGACTTCCGATGAAGTTTCGGAAAAAGAAACAGGCGTGTTATGGCCCGTGCTGTTGCCACTGCTGTCGCTCGTGCGGTCACTCATGAGAGATGAGAAGTTTACATGAGGACTTTTGTTTGAGCGTCACTATCTCTTCATAACTTTGACAGCCCGGTTCAATCCTGCTTTTCCGCCCCACAGTCTGGGGCACTTTTCAGTCAATATGGCGTTTAAACGACAAAGCCCGAACACTATTGTAGTGTTCGGGCTTTGTCGTTAGCCAGATAAGGAGTTGGTGTTGCCAACTCATTGGACAGTCTGTTTAACGGTTGTGGTGTAGTCCCATACCAATGAGCAAGCCCACCAGCACGCCTAATAACATGCCTCCTGCCATGGCAGCCTGAGCCGCCGCCGCTGCTGCCGTAGCCGTAGCTGCTCCCGCCGCCTGGCCAGCCGCAGTGCCAGCCAATGTGCCAGCCGCTGCCGCCGCCGCTTCACGAGCCGCCGCTGCCTCAGCCGCAGCAATGCCAGCCTGTGCACCGGCAACGGTAGCAGCAGCCTCACGGGCGGCTGACGCCGTTGCTACTGCCGCTCCGCCCTGCGTTCCCGCTTGTAGCGCGGCTGCCTCACGAGCCGCCGCTGCCGTGGCGGTTGCCATTCCAGTTTCAGTTCCAGCAGCAGTTGCCGCTTCGCGTTCCGCGTTGTCTCCAATAGCCATTATAGGCACCTCTTGTTTAATTGGGGTCTCTTGATGTCCACCTTGGTTTCCATCTTGAGCCGCGTCTCCCTCAGCAATATCAGAGCCGATACTCTGTGACTTTTGTTTTCTCATAACCAAACCCTTGTTACCGTCATCTTCATCCTCATCTCTGCGTTATTGTTTTGACCTGGCCGGGAGTAGCAAAGGACAGACCTTCGTCTCGCGCCGCAAACGCGCCGAACAGGCCGGGTTGCGCTCGGTGCGTATCCACTACAACATCCGCGCGTTTTCGGTTGGATGTTTGGACGTGGTGTGCCGAAGAAATTCTGATTCTTCTATTTGCTCCCATTATCTTATTTTGAACATTGGTTAGAGATATGGGCTATAATGGAATCACTATCAGGCACCTGTGAGGAGGGCGGCTCTATGAGCTGCCCTGTTTTGTCATGTGTTTTACGTAGTGCGCTTTGCCGTGTGTTTTTGGAGTTTTATGCGTCTTTTCCGGCGGCGTTTTGATTTATAATGGCTATAACTTTGGGCTTGATACAGCGATTAGAGGGGCTTTAAACCGATGATAGAGAACTTGAGCAAAGAAGCGTTTGCCGCACATGCGCAGACAGACTTCCAAATTTGGGTGGAAGATGCGCCAGTGTTAAGCCTGAAGTTGGTCGAGGTCTCCGGTCCGGGAGTCGAAAACGGGCAAGAGCGGTTTGCGTTACTGTTTCAGGGGCCGCTCGAAACGCCTCTGGGACAGGGGATGCAACAACTCAAACATGAGCAAATGGGCACTCTCGATTTGTTCCTGGTTCCCGTGAGCCGCGAACGCGACGGAATGTGCTACGAAGCTGTTTTCAATCGGCTGTTGAAGTAAAGCCGCCACCCGCAACTCATGCTCATGAACGATATTTCTCAGGGCGAGATTAGCTTTCGTCCGGTTCAATCGGAGGACGCGGAGTTCCTTCTGAAAGTCTATGCCAGCACGCGCGAGGAAGAATTAAAGCTTGTCTCGTGGGACGAGGCTCAGAAAGCGGCTTTTGTCCGCATGCAGTTTGCCGCCCAGCAGCAACATTACGCCCAACATTATCCGCAGGCAAGCAATGATGTGATTCTGCGCAACGGACAGCCGGTTGGCCAACTCCATGTCTCACGGAGCGATGCGGCAATTCATATCATCAACATCGTATTGTTGTCGGAATACCGCAATCTCGGCATCGGCACCTCAATTCTCAGGGGTTTGATAGAGGAAGCCGGCAAAGCCGAAAAGCGCCTCCGTATCCATGTGGAGATATTCAATCCGGCCTTGCGCTTCTATGAAAGATTGGGGTTTGTAAAGATTGATCAAACCGGGTTTCATCATTTAATGGAGATTTCCCCGGCTTTGCCCTCAACTTAAACGTGTTCGGTTGAGTAGTCTGTCCGTCAACCTTGTTGACGGACTATTGAGATTAAATTTAGAATTGAGCGCATAGAAAGCCTTGAATTGGCGTTGGTATGGTATTACAATGGTATGGATACAGTAAAAGACCATTATTGTTTGTCGTGCAGGGCAAGCACGCGAGAGTTAAAGTGAGCAAAAGCTAAGTGGGGTCACGCAGAGCATTCAGTGTGTCCTCCCGGTTAACTCTTCATCTTGTTGTCAAAACCGCCTCATCATTCGCCTCAAAATCAACCGGCAACAGCATCACTTCAGTTGCCGCCTCGTTGTAACCGCCGCTCACTTGTTTCCGCCGTTCAGTTGTAACCGCCGTGAGTCGTTACTTTGCAGGAGGAATAACATATGGCAGAGCCGTTCTTGTCGGAAATCAGGATCGTCAGCTTCGACTTCCCGCCCAAGGGGTGGGCGTTCTGCAATGGGCAACTACTGCCGATCAACCAGAATCAGGCGCTGTTTGCGCTGCTGGGCACCACCTATGGTGGCAATGGCCAAACAAATTTTGCGCTGCCCAACTTGCAGGGAAGAGCGCCAATTCATGTGGGCAATGAACATACTCTTGGCGAAGCGGCAGGCAATTCTTCGGTGACGGTGACCCAGCAAACGATGCCGACGCACCAACACTTCTTGCAGGCATCGTCGGCTACAGCGAACACTGATGCCCCGGCCAGTGATTCTTACCTTGGCGCCAGCGCGCCCAACGATCTCTATGCCGGGCCTGGCTCACTCGTGGCTCTCAACCCTGGCACTGTATCGAATGTGGGGGGCAGTCAACCGCACAATAATATGATGCCCTACCTGGTGCTCAACTTTATTATTGCGCTTCAGGGCATATTTCCATCGCAAAACTAAAGGAGAGATAACAATGGCTCAACCTTATATCGGCGAGATTCGGATGTTTGCAGGCACCTTCGCGCCCCTTGGCTGGGAGTTCTGTCAAGGGCAGGAACTTTCTATTGCCGAAAACGAAGCGCTGTTCACGCTGATCGGCACCACGTATGGCGGCGATGGCCAAACAAACTTTGCGCTACCGAATCTTTCCAGCCGTATTCCCATCCATATGGGCAATGGCCCGGATGGCCTCAATTACCCGATCAGCCAGATGGCCGGCACCGAGCAGGAAACCCTGACGACGCAACAAATTCCGGTTCATACCCATGCGATGTTGGGTTCAACTGACCCAGCCTCCTCGCAGGCTCCAGCGGCAAACGTGGTAGCAAAATCAACCCAGGTTGACCTGTTCATCAATGCTGTGCCGACCGACACGATGAACATGGGCGCTATCACACCAGTGGGTGGCAGCCAGCCCCACGAAAACGTCCAGCCGTTCCTCTGCATCAATTACATCATTTCACTGTTCGGCATCTTCCCCAGCCAGACTTAAGGAGCAATACATGGCAGATCCATTTGTCGCAGAGATTCGCATCTTTCCTTTTACCTTCGCGCCCAAAGGTTGGGCTTTTTGCAACGGGCAGTTAATACCAATTTCGCAGAATACCGCGCTTTTCGCCCTGTTGGGCACCACTTATGGCGGAGATGGCAAGTCAACCTTTGCCCTGCCTGATCTTATGGGAAGCGCCGCCATGCATCCAGGGCAGGGTTCGGGGCTTTCCCCTCGCCAGCTTGGCGAAATAGGCGGAACCGAGAACGTCACGCTGCTCGTTTCTGAAATCCCGGTTCACACT
>DASWNL010000529.1:0-8168 GCA_036399215.1 Abditibacteriaceae bacterium | reverse complement strand
GTCTTTGCTTTTTCATCAGTCGCCCTGCAAGAAGCGCAAGCGCCACGCGTCGCTGCCAGAGGCCAGGTGTGTCGTGTAGAGACCATCGAAACCGATGCAGCAAATGCCGATGCAGAAAATGCACAGAAAGCCTCAGGTGTTGGTCTTCGATTCCAGCATCACCGCTTTTTGTAAGCGAACGCTTTTTGCAAGCGAACGCTTTTGCAAGCGACTGTCAAAATAAATCAATTCATTTCAGCGGCTCACAAAGCCCCGCGGCTCACAAAGCCACAGACAAGGCGCCCCAAAGCGCAAAAGGAGAATTTATCATGCAGAAATTTGTTTTCACCCTTGCCGCTTTAGCGGCAGCCACTGTTGGCCTGACCAATGTTAGCCAGGCCGCACCAACGACCCCGGCTGTTACTTCCCCCACAGCCACAAAAGTGTTCATTCCGGTTGTATCGGGCGCCGTAGCGCTCAGCACCGTAGAAAAGGGCAGTGTAGATGGCATGTGCGGTTGCCCTCATACCACTCCCGAAGTTCCTACTGATCTCAAACCCGGTTATGGTTTTGGCACCACCGGGCACTATGGCCCTCCCGGACAGGGCTTTACGCCGGGCAAGTCCTGGCGTGGCGTGGTAGCAGCCGGCGGCACCACCACCCCCAAGGGCGGCAACTTGCCTCCCCGCGCTTTCAAATAAAGCCAAAGATAAAAAGCAAGAGCAGAAATCCTCAATGGTTTCTGCTCTTGCTTTTTGTTATCTCTCACCCCACACTGCACTTCGCTTCACGCTGTTATCCCTTACTCTTATGTCACGCACAGTTTTTCGCAGCATCTTTTCTTGTGCCCTTTTGTTTTGTTTGTGCATTTGTTTGCCATCGCGTGCCAATGATCGCCACTTGATCAAGCAAACCACGGGCTATGATTGCGGCCCGGCGGCTTTAGCGACTTTGTTGACGCATTACCTGGATGTGCCCTCGCAAGAGATGGAAATTGCTGTGCTTTCCAGTGCCAATCAATACGGCACTACTTTGCTGGGATTGGAACTTGCCATGCAGGCCAAAGGCGGCGGCGCGCAAAGTTTCCGCATGGATTTTGCGACATTGCGCCGCCAACTCGATGCTTATCCAGCGCCGGTTTTGGTGCGTCTTTTATTGCCTCAGCCGCATTTTGTTTTGGTTTTAGCCGTCGAAGACGACATGGTGCTCTTAGCCGACCCGGCATCGGGCAATGTGATGATGCCGCATAAAGCTTTCCTTGAAAGATGGCTGATTCCACAAAGTGCAGAAGTCAAAGCAAAGAAAGCGGACGAAAACACGAAAAGCAAAACGCCCGCTCGTGAAGGTTATGTTCTGATTGCGGCGCGGGCCGATGGTCGCACCAACGCGGCGAAGCGTGCTGAAGTCGTTGGGGAATTACGCCGTCAGAAACAACTGTTGAAATCGCAGCGAGTTATGCCTGCTTTGCGGCGTTAAAAAATAAAACTGTGTTTGGAAAGCTATGAAAATGCGCGAGTGGCAAACCATATCGTTGTGCGGCGTAACGTTGTTGAACGGCCTGTTATCTCCAGCCAACGCGCAGGATGTGTCTTTGCGCTTATCTCGAATGCGCGCCGAAGCTGCCCTGCGCCATATCGCGGCTGATTTGCCCTCTCCCGGCACCGGCGGCACCCAATCGGGTGAAGTAAAAGCCACTCCTTCAGCTTCCGGCCAAACCACAGGCAACCCCAATGAAGGCGGAGTTACGGCTACTTATAGCCGTCGTCCTCTTAATGTCAGCGTGGGCGGGCGCATGGGTTTCGATAAGCAAACTATTGTTATTGGCACGCCTGCGGTTGCAGGAACCATCCGGCGGCGCATTCGCACCCTCGATGTTTCACTCGATTACCCCTTATCCCCTCGCTCCAGCGTGTTTCTAACGGTGCCTTATATAGAGCAGCGCACTTCGCTGCGTTCGTCATTAGGTAATGGTATTGCCAGCGGGCGCGGTTTGGGTGACATCGGCATTTATTTGCAGCAACGCTTTCCAGGAGTAGGGCGCGGCACCGATTTGAGCGCAACGCTGGGATTGGTCACGCCAACCGGCAAAGACCCTTTTAATCTGGCTCCAGGACAACTGCCAACCGGCGTTGGCTTTTATCAACCTGTGCTGCGCCTGACTTTGCAAAAGCTGCGCGTGCCGCTCATGTTTTATGGTGCGGTGGATTATGGCACCAGTTTGTCGCGCCGCGTTGGCGGGACGAAGGTAGATTTGCCCGATTCTTACGGCGGCGAAGTAGGCTTTTACTACACGTTCAGCCCCGAATTTACTTCGCAAACATCTCTTAGCCTGAGTAAATTGACCAGCCCTTTTATTGATGTGCCCGGAACAACGGTCGGCTATTTGTCTCAATCACTGACATATCAGGCGAATCAGCGCCTTTCATGGCGCGGAGCCGTAGATGTGGGCCTAACCGAAGACAGCACCGATGCTTACTTCGGCTTGTCGGTCAACAGCACGTTTTAGTTTTTTACTAACCTAAGTGCTGTCTGTGACGCAAAATGTGATTTAAAGGCCTTTAACCCCCACCTAATCCTGCCCAGAGGGCGCCCGCCCGCAGGGGAGGAACTACACTTCTGGAGCCAGATGTTGACCTTCTTGAGCATAATCCCTCCCCTGCGGGGAGGTTAGGTTATCCAAAGAACAATACATATTTATACTAAGCCTTACTTAGATTAAAAGTGAGACTTAATATGCGCTCTTTAATCTATTGTCGTGTCTCCACCAAAGAGCAGAGCACCCAAGATCATTATTCTCTGGAAAATCAAGAGCAGCGTTGCCGCGACTATCTGACCATGAAACGCCGGCATCTGCATCAGATTCGTAAGGATGTCGCCAGCGGCAAGAACAGCGAGCGGGAAGGTTTCTATACCTACTGGCTGCGGTGCGTCGCGGCAAAGTAGATGTTGTCATGGTTTATCGCCTTGACCATCTATCACGTAATGTGCGAGACATCTACGACTTCCTCGATACTATTAAGTCGTATGATGTCGCATTCGTCAGCGTAACCGAAGGTTTCGACACCACCGCCATGGGGCGGGCCATGCTGGGTGTAGCGGCGGTCTTTGCCCAATTGACGCGAGACGCGAGAGATGATCTCAGAAAACACCAAAGATGGACTACTTCGTCGGGCGGAGGCAGGTTTATTTTTGGGCAATGCTACGATGGTATATGGATACGATTATTCTACGGAGCTAGGGCATCATCGCATCAACTCAACAGAAGCCAAACATATTCATCAAATCTTTAATTGGTTTACCGAAAGCAAATGGGGTCAGTAGAAGATTACACGCATGCTCAATGTGCAAGGTGTGCCCTCGAAAACTGGCAACCAATGGAGTGCAACTACGGTTGCCAACATTCTGCGCAATCCTTTTTACAGCGGTATAGTGCAAGCTAATAGCAGTTTGGTGACAGTGTCGGGTTGTTCTGGCGCGAGGTTATTATTTTCCAGCAGGTCACGCACCACATCATAAAGTTCGACGACGGCGTTTTTCTCCAGTGCCGTCGGCACCAATAGTTTCATGTTGTCCTGCAAAACCCAGCGCCAGTTGCGTGCAGGGTCATCAAGGTCGAGGGCAGTGTGTGTAAAAACTTCACCAAACAAAGCGCGGCGCGCTTTAAGTTCGGCTGCGTCGGTGAGGTCAAGACCGGCAGAATCGGGAGGAACAGCAATGCCTGCGAGTTTCAACAACGTTGGAAAGACATCCAGCGAACTGACCGGCACGTCGCTGATAGCTGGTTGTAACTTTTCAGCGTAGCGCACCATTATGGGCGTGCGCAGCCCACCATCATAGGGGCTTTGTTTCGATTTCGGCACGTATTTAGGTGAGTCGGGACTTTGAATCCAGCCGTTATCAGCAACATAGACCACGATGGTATCTTTACTAAGCCCGTTTTCGTTGAGATGCTGCAGAAGCGCGCCACAAGTTTGGTCGAACCATTCCACCATGGCCCAATAGCGTGCTACATGCGGACTGGGTGTCAATTTGGAGTATTTCTCGAAGAGCGCCGGCGGCGGAGTATGTGGATCGTGCGGCAACATCGGGGCATACCACACGAAAAACGGTTTCTCTTGCTGTTGTGCCTCGCCGATGAAATCATAGATCGGCTGCATGGTTTTTCGTCCGATGTCCAGTCCTATATCGCCGTGTCGCCCGCCTTGCGTCATACCGTGCGTGAAACCTCCCTGCGAAAAATGCCCCTCCCTCCACTTGCCGGTTTGCCGCGCCAGACAACCTTTTTGCCAGCAAACGTGGCAATGTTGGCACAGCATTCAAATGCGCGTTCATGCGCTCGCGCCCCTGTTTGAAGGCATCGCTGGCATAAAATTGCTTTGGCGTAAGGCCCAGCGGTTGCGGCGGATCATTGCCGGTGATCTTATGCTGGTGCGGATACTTACCGGTTATCAGGCTGGCAAGGCTGGGACTGCATAAGCTGCTGGGCACATAGCCGCGCGTAAAGGTGAGGCTTTGCGAAGCGAGCCTGTCCAGATGCGGTGTTTTGATATGCGGATGGTGCATGAAGCCATAATCTGCCCAGTGATGATCGTCGGAGACAATCATTATAATGTTCGGTGGTGCTTTATCTGTGGGTGGCGTCTGCGCAGCGAGGAACGTTGCCGGCGCCAGCAAAAAGGCTGCGAGAACAAATTGGAATTTCATAGTTTGAATACCCTCTCAGGGCTTCATTTCAAGACTTCATTTGCCCTTCAGTGCAGCCAGACAGCCCACCGAAACCAAAAATTCATCGGCAGCCTGCAAGGTTTCGCTGCGAGCCGGATGGGCGTTGAAAAAACCGTGGCCTTTGCCCTCGAAGAACCCGGCTTCGCAACGCGCACCTACGGCGGTCATGGCGCGCTGAATTGCCCATGCTGAGATGATTTGTTTTGAACTCCCATTGGTGCTCCTGCAGTTTCAGTCTCTCTTTTAACTGTCCACATTTGCGGGTGAATTCCAGTTACGGTTGGCGCGATTAGCTCATGAACTTTTTATTTTGCCAGTTCGACATCTCTGGCAATTATGGCTTCGGCGAAGGCTTTGCCCATCAGCGCGAAGGTTTTGGCACAGCCAAGGTAGTGGTAGCCGGCGTTGGATGCACCGCGCTCCCAGAGGGCTTTCTCGGTGGGCGATATGAGGTCGGCCTCGAATTTTTTCAAATACTCGCGCTTCTCCTCCTCGGTCATTTTGCCGTCGGCATTCGCGTGGTCTTTGTGCTTTGAATTCAGATAGTAGCTCATCTGGCGGACTTGATCATGTTTACCGGCGATGGCACCCAGCTCTTCTGACCAGAATGGCGAGGTCTGCACGGCTGTAACGTTGCCTGCAAACTCCGGCAGCGATGCGGGCGCAGCCATAGCCTCGCGGAATTGGAGAATGCCGGGGTTGGCCTTCGCACCGTCCACGCCCATCATGCCGATGACGAACGGCATTTTCGGCGCTTTGAAATCCTTTCGCACATCGCGAATGAACGTAGCCATCCACTCGCTGTATTTGGCGAAGCGATTGTCCACGCTGCCCCTGGGTAATTCAGGATAAACGTCACGGTTCACCATATCATTCCAGCCTTGCAACCACACGAAACCCGCGATCTCGAAGCCCTGCGCCGCGTCGTATTCCGGGCAGACGCGTTTCGGGTCGGCGAGCACTTTTTGCACATGCTCGACCATCAGCCTGTAATAATGCCCGGAGCCGGCTTCCGGGTTGCGGTTCTTCTCAACGTCCTGTGGTGAGCGCGCAAAAACACCCGCGCCCGGCGGACGAAAATCATAATAGAGCGACTTCCCGCCCCACGCTGTCTTGATGAGTAGCACCGGTTCCTCAAGCGCCGCATCCAGCGTGAGGCCAAAGGTGAACTCTGGTCCAATTTTTCCGCCATCCTCCGCCGGATTGCGCCGCGAACCGAAGCCGACGGTGAGTTTTCCGAACCCCTCGCCGTTGTTGTCGCCGCTGCCGGTGAAATACGAAATCCATACGTTGTCGCACACGCGGGGCTTGCCGTCCGCACCGCGCATCTGCTTCAGCAACGGCACGGTCGCCGGGTCGTCACCGATGTAATCGAATGTCTCGATTTTCGCGTGTCCCTCCATATTCGATTGCCCGGCGAGGATGAAGACCTTGAGCGGCTTCGCCTGAACATGAGCCGCCAGGGTGAGCGATGCCAGCGAGAGAAAAAAGTGAATGGAGAGAACGCGTGGTGTTTTCATGATTTCGGGGTCTGTTTGATCATTCAATAGGAGACGAACTGGGCGTGGCGACCGCAACGCTTACTTCACGACAGGCGGGGTCTCCAATTCCTGCCGGGTGGCAATCGGCACATAGCCGATTTCAAAGCCTCTGGGCGGTGAAACGATGAGCGCCGGGTCAAGGTCGGCCAATGTGCCAACGGTGGGCGGAGCCAAATATTCGCGCTCTTTGGTCCAGGCGCGGTGGATTTTTTCCACTTTGGTTTGCATGGCTTCGCGCTCTTCTTTGGTGAGGTCAGCGTTCAGCAGCGCCGGTTGGTCGGCGAAGCGATACCAGTAATACGTCACCACGCTGCCATCGCCGAGGTGCGCTTTGAAAGGCCCCGCGACTGGCCCCGGTTTTTTGAAAGAGCTTTCGGGCGCTTCGGGCGTGACGTAGGGTTGTTCAGGCTGTTCTTTGGGGCGGTCGAATTTCAGTTCGGCCAGGCCTGAAGTCGGCGGCACATCGGCTGGTTTGGCGACGACCCATTGTTTTTTGGGGGCGTCCTGCAACTTGAAATACTCCGGCAACACCACGCGCGCGCCGTTGGGAGCCGGTGCTTTGCGGGTTAGCTCTTCGTTCCACTTGTAACCGTAGCTCGTCGGGTCGGGCGCAATCGGCGTGGCGAACGATTTCCAATCCATTGTCAATCTTTGTTCTCTGGGGGTTTTGTCGTCGTAGATCTTCCACGTCGAGCCGCCCGCCGGGCGCAAGGTCTGCACGTGAGCGCCGTCATGGTTCAGGCCGTTCACGGCAGGGCCACCGGCGAACCACGCTTTGACGCCGTCCCACAGCGCACTTTTTTTGTAGGTAGTCAGGCGGTGCAGCACCACGGTGTTACCGTCTGGCCCGATGGGAAACGAAGTCGGCGCGATGCGTGCGAAGGTTTCGCCTTGCTCGCTGGTAGATAGCGCAGCCGGGACGTATTGCGTTTCCATCTGAAACGCCTTGTTGGGATTTGAAGGCCGCGAATCGAGCAACAACCCGGCGTAATCGGGGTTCAGTTCGGCGGAGTGCGACCAAAAATACGGTGTGAAAAAACAGACCGGGCCTTTGAAGTTGTTGGTGTTGAGAAACAGCGTCCACGAGTTGTCGCCGGTGGGCACCGGTTTGCCATTGGTGGTTGGTTTCGCATCGGTGAGCGGCAACGGCAAGTAGCCGTAGCCAAACAACTCTCCGCTGGTGCCTTGTTTCAGGTTCAAACCATCGGGCGGCCACAGCACCCACGGACTGAGCTGTGCGATGCCGTATTTGCCCTGCGGCTTGTCCCAGTCCCGACCTTTACCCGCGCCGGGACCGTTGGCCCACGCGCTGAAATTCACCGCCACGCCACCCATGATGAACTTCGGCGTTTCGGTGGGAAAGCGCGTGTCGCGCCACCATCCGAGGCCGCCTTCGATGTCGGAATACATTTTTTCCGGCGGCTTGCCATCGAATTGGGCGAACATCCAGGTGCCGAACAGCCCGGTTTGAAAGCGATGCCCCGGATATTTATCAAGCAGCGGAAACGCGGCGGCATACAGCGAAAAGCCGGCGTTGTATTCTTCGGGCACGCGGTCGGCGGCCACCAGCAGATAACCGGCCATTTCGCCCTTTTGGACTTCGGCCACGGCGGGCAAAGCGAACGTCAGGAGGGTGAGCAAGGGAGCAATAAATTTCATGTTAGTTTTTCGATTCTGAGTCAACTTGCTGCGGCTTTGAGTTCAGTGAAGCGGCGACGTATCAAAGTCAGTTGCGCGGCCTGAGCAGGGTTGCCCGCCAGATCTTTGCGATTGCCCGCTATGAAGTCCATCATTGCTTTTGCATAAGACTGTTTTTCGTTCTCAAAATATGTGCCTCCATACCCTTTACCAGCAATGAGAACAACCGCCTGTTTAGCTCGTTTATCAAAGGCATCCTCCCAATCTTGCGGCCAGGGATTGCCT
>DASWNL010000528.1:0-2924 GCA_036399215.1 Abditibacteriaceae bacterium | reverse complement strand
TAGCCGCTAATCGGCGGCTTACAGCGTGCGCCAACAGCACCATAACTAAGAACACGTCCAGGGGGAATTGCTTTGGCGATTTCATGCACTTGCGCGATGACACGCTCATCTGTGGCAGCGTTAGCGTTGACTTCCACGGCTGTAGTTTCGGCTCTTGGCTCGTCAAATTCCTCAAACAAACGGCCCTGTGATTTCATGGCGGTTATACTTTTCCCGTTTTTGCGATTGGCTTTTAGCTATGAGTGATTAGCTTTAGCTTATCTTCTTTTTGATGAACACCGAAACCGCCGCGTTTGAGCAAAATTACGAAAATCTTCCATCGTCCGCAGCGGCGATTGGCACCATTGCCGATGCCGCTTTGCCGGGCACGGCTTTTCATCCCGAAGAGTTTGATGTGGATGTATCGCAAACCTCGTTGGCCGAAGCTGATGAAGTTTTGAAAGCGACCTTAGAAGAAGCGATGCACGCTGTAGGCGGCACGCGGGCGTTTCTGGCTCTGGTAGATACGACTTCGGGCCAGTTAGCTTTACGCTTTACGGCAGGCGAAGGTTGGACGGAAGATGTGCGCCGCTTGCGCGTCAATTTGCATCCTGATGAGCCTGGTAGTGTCGGCGCGCGCAGCGAGGATGGACGGCGCGGCATCACGCGTCATGTCTTGCTGACCAATCGCCGCTACTGGACGGGTGATGTGAACAATGATCCACATTACATCCGCTTCTTCGATGATGTGCAAAGCGAAGTGGCCGTGCCGATTATCACGCAAGGCGGCAGTGCCGTTGGCGTCATCAACATCGAAAGCGACCAACCTAATGCTTTCACTGAAGAACACGCCAATGAGCTTTCCGTTCTGGCGCGCCGTGTCGCGCTCATTATTGCGATGGCCGAGCATCAGTTGCGCGAAGAAGCATTGATTGCCATCGGCAAAGAGTTCAATTCGCTGGATGATTTGGAAGCCCTGATGCTGGAAGTGGTGCGCCAGGCTACGAAAGTTTTGCGCGCCGATGACTGCTCGTTGTTTTTGATGGACGACGATGACGATATGCTGCGCTTAGCGGCCAGTTACGGCCATTTGAAAAAGAGCGCGGGGGTTGAAGCGGCGCCCTATGGGCGTGGCGAAGGACTAACCGGCTGGGTGGCGCAGCACGCGCAAGTCATCCGCACCGGCGACCCGCGTCACGACCCTCGTTGGAAAGGCCTTTTTATGGAGGCGCCAGCAGGTGAAATCGCCGCTGTTTTGGCCGCGCCCGTCTTGACGCAGCGCTCGAAAACCGGCGTGCTGCGCGTGGTGCGTTTGAAAAAAGGCTTGCTGACATTTTTATCGCAAGAGTTCACGCAGGCCGATGAAGATATTTTCGTGACGTTAGCCAGCCAACTGGCTGTTGCCATTGACCGCACGCGCCTTTTAAATCGCATTTTGCACGCCGAGCGCATGGCGGCCTGGGGCGAAATGAGCGCCCGCGCTGCGCACATGATTGGCAACACGGTTTTTGGTGTCAAAGGCCATTTGAATGAGTTAAATCACATCATGGCGCAAAACACCAAAGCCGAAACCCAACCCGGCGACTGGGATGAGGCCAAGCAGTTAATGGAACACGTTAGTCGGGGCATTTATCGGCTCGAAGGCATCTTAAGCGAGTTCCGCGATTTCGTTTTAGCCACGCAGTTGCACGCCACGGAAAATGAGCTTAACCAATTGATGCGCCGCGTAACGGCGGAAAGTTTCCCGAAAAACTCCAATATAGATTTAGTGTTGAATTTAGCGCCGCAATTGCCGCCCGTAGCGGTAGACGAAGTCAAACTAAAGCGCGCTTTTAGCGAGCTAATCGAAAACTCGGTGGACTTCCAACCCCTGGGAGGGCAATTAACGATTCGCACTTCCTTAGCCGCGCCTGAAGTGGTTTCCGCGCTAACCCGGCGCACCTTTCAAGGGCCGGTTGTGCAAGTTGAATTCATAGATCATGGGCCGGGCCTTTCAGAGCAAGACCGCGAACGCGTATTCACGCCGTTTTACACGCGCAAGGCCAAGGGCATGGGGCTGGGCCTTTCGATTGTCAAAGGCATTATCGAAGCGCACGGCGGCGTGATTCGAGAGATTGGCGATTTGGAAGCGGCTAAACCCTTGCCCGATAACCGTCAGGGCGCGCATTTCGTGGTGCTTTTGCCGGCTATAATACCGCCAGAAGCACCGGAGGAAACGACGGAGGAAACGACGCAAGACTCTAATCAAGAACAACAGGAACAAGAATCATAATGGGACGAATTTTAGTGATTGACGACGAAGAAGATGTGCGCTTTTCGTTGCAGCGACGCTTGAAACGCGAAGGCCACGACGTAGAAATCGCCGGTTCACAGGCCGAGGGCATCGAATCCATTCAACAGGCCCAGTTGCCTTTTGATCTGGTTCTATCTGATATGCTGATGGAATCGCCCAACTCTGGTGTCGAAGTTTTAAAAGCGACTCTGGCGCGTGATATTTTTACTGAAGTCATTGTGCTTACCGCTTACGGCAACGTCGCCAACGCTGTGGAATGCATGAAACTCGGCGCTTTCGATTATGTGGAAAAGAATATCCCGAATGTAGATGTTTACGAATTGGTGTGCATCAAAGTTGATCAAGCGTTGGAGCGCCGCCGCTCCTCGCTTTCTACACTGCGCAAAATGGAGCAGTTCGCCAAAGGCCGCGATCCCGAAACTTTTAAAATTGATTGAAAATGATTCACCGCAGCGACGCGAAGACGCAGAGAGGAAAAAGGATGATGGCCGCGAAGAGGCACAAAAAACACAGGGTCTTAGGTAGTTAAGCCATAATGAAATGGCTAAAACTCCTTATGTGGCAAGGCAAAACAAGTATTACCGGCGTTCCCGAATTTCGGAAAAGAAATTTCGTCAGTTGGCGCACTGTTTTGCCCAAGATTTGTGCGCCA
>DASWNL010000527.1:0-6340 GCA_036399215.1 Abditibacteriaceae bacterium | reverse complement strand
AGAATGGATTAAGCGTCGCTTAGCCAAAAGCGACGGCAACAATAGTCAAATGCATCTGGCCCGTCAGGGCGAGATTACCGAGGAAATGCAATATGTGGCGGCGCGCGAAGAACTCGAACCGGAGTTCATTCGCGACGAAATCGCGCGCGGTCGCATGATTATTCCGGCCAACATCAACCACGTTAATTTAGAACCAATGGCGATTGGTGTCGGCGCCAAGTGTAAAATCAACGCCAACATCGGCAACAGCGCTACAACGTCCAACATTGACGAGGAACTGGAAAAGCTGCACACCGCAGTGCATTTGGGCGCCGATACCGTGATGGATTTATCAACAGGCGGCGATTTAGATGAAATTCGGCGTTCCAATATCAACGCTTCGCCCGTTCCCATCGGAACAGTGCCGATTTATGAGGCTTTGTATCAGGTGCCACGCGTCGAAGACCTGAGCATTGAAGTAATGCTTGAAGTCATCGAAAAGCAAGCGCAGCAGGGCGTGGATTACATGACCATTCATGCCGGCGTGAAGCGCGAACATGTGCCTTACACGCAGGGGCGCACAACCGGCATTGTTTCGCGCGGCGGCTCAATTTTGGCGCAGTGGATGGAAGCGCACGGCAAGGATAATTTTCTTTACGAACACTTCGATGCCATCTGCGAGATATTCAAGAAATACGATGTCAGTTTCAGCCTCGGCGACGGCTTGCGCCCTGGCTCTTTAGCCGATGCCAACGATAAGGCACAATTTGCTGAACTGGATGTTTTAGGTGAACTCACTTTGCAAGCGTGGAAGCACGATGTTCAAGTGATGATCGAAGGGCCAGGGCACATTCCGATGCATCTTGTGGCGATGAACGTCGAGCGCGAAATGCGCGTTTGCCACGAAGCGCCCTTCTACGTTTTAGGCCCGCTGGTCACCGACATTGCGCCGGGCTACGACCATATTACATCGTCTATTGGTGCGGCTCTTGCCGGGCAAGCCGGCGCGGCTATGTTGTGTTACGTGACACCCAAAGAGCATCTGGGTTTGCCTAATAAAGACGATGTGCGTCAGGGCGTTATCGCTTATAAAATCGCCGCGCACGCTGCCGACATTGCGCGTGGTCGCAAAGGCGCGCAAGATCGCGATGACGCTCTTTCGCGGGCGCGTTTTAACTTTGAATGGGAAAAGCAGTTCGCGCTTTCGCTCGACCCGGAAACCGCGCGCCGCATGCACGACGAAGAACTGCCCGACGAAGCCTTTAAAAGCGCCAAGTTTTGCTCGATGTGCGGCCCGAAATTCTGCTCGATGCGCATCACCCAAACCATGCGCGAATATTCGGACGGCACACGCGAATTAAAGCCCAAAAACGGCGTCGAACTGCCGGTTTTGGCGAAATAAATTTGGCTTAATTCCAAAACAGCTCCGCGCCTTTGCGCGGAGCTGTTTTGTTTGCGAATACATGAATACCTGCAAAACGCTTTTACAGGGTTTTCAGGTATTCGAGGATGGCACGCTTTTGATCTGCGGGAATGTCAGTGCCATAAACGAATGTATGAGATTGACCATTGAGAGTGCCCTTCCAACGGCCTTCGTGCCCGGTGTTACTGTTTCCATCTAACTTGGTATTAAAGTAAAAATTGGATGAGGCGTTAGTATCCAAACCGACTTTTTTCGGATCGAACTTGTTGCTGCCGACATGGAAGCCCTTGGGGCGATCTTTGGCGGGTTTGAATAAATCCTCCAATGTAGGCACGGAGCCGTTGTGCAAGTAAGGCGCGGTGGCCCAAATGCCGTCCAATGGGCGACCTTTGTAAGCTAACCCCTTATCTTCATGGGCTTCGACGCGTTGCGTTCGCAAATTGACAGCATATTTAAGCTGTCCTATCAATTCATTGTGTTCGCTGGTGCGTTGTTCTTCGGGCAAATTCAAGGTTGTAATGGCCGCAAGCAACGCATCATTATGAGTTAAAGGATTGCCATCCGGCAACGGAAGTGTTCCTATACCCGGCCATAAGATGGCGCCAATAGTTACGTTTGTCACCAAATTAAGGGCTTGGTCATAAGGCTGCAATTTTGTGCCAAAATAAAGTGCTAGAGGCACGCCAGCCAACTGGTTAGTGTAGACCTTCGTTGTAGCAGCGGCAGTGACCATGTCAGGATCGGTTTTAATGTTAGTCAATTGATCCATGAATACTTTTATTTTCGTGGGTTGGTCGGGATTGAAATTGGCATGGCAGTCGGAGCAATACGTTTGATAATACTGCCGGCCTTTAGTAACCAATTCTGTTTTTGGCGTGCCAAACGCTTGCGGCCATTTAGGGCGTTTGAGTTTTAACAGAAGCTCTTCAATGTCAAATAGATTTCGACGTGAAATGCTTGTTTTGTAATAACGCACGAATTCTCCAGGCCGTTCAAGGTCTGCGGTGGCGAAAACTCCCAGAACCTCGCCTGTATTACGCGCCAGGCGTTCGACTTTATTCTCATTGGGAGCTGAACCATCCCATTGCACCTTATCGTGCCAGGGCATACCCCACAGGAAGGGATAACTCACGGGAGCTTCCGCAAGATGATAGTTCCGCTCATCCTGTAAGTCGTAGCCCGCAACGCGGTTAAAAATCATGCCAAAGGCGTCCAGACGGGCAGGCCCCCACTTCTGAGTGGGCAGGCTTTTTTGAATGTAGGGACCAAATCGCGCAGCATAGCTGCGCAAACTCAGGAGTAATTTAGCCTTGGCGACTGGATCGCCTGGATTACTCAGCACGCTGTCTGCAAAACGGCCAAACCGGGCACTGGATTGGGTCGTTTGTTGCATGGATTGATTTAATTCCAGCAGGAAACTTTGAAAATCGGCGCCACCCGGTGCCCCATCGATTTGGTAAGTGACGTTGCCGGATTTAATCTGTCCCGTGTGGCAGGCCGCGCAGGTCATGCCCACAAAAGCGCGCCCCTGGCGCTTATTAACCGCAAAGCCAACTGGTAAGCCTGCCTCATTTTGAGTTCTATCAGGGTTTGGTATGAATCCGAAACGCTGCAAGTCATCCGCAAGAAATTTAGGCGCAGGTTTATACGGGGGATCGCTGGGCCTTTCCAATGAGGAAAACCAGCCTAAATCCATTAACTCTGAGCCTTGGCTCACAGAATAAAACCAGTTGCGGTCAGCATCCGTCCAGCCCTGAGGCAGGAAAACGCGATTGGGCGCGGCGCTGGCCGAAAATACCGATAGGATTACTACAGAGGAACACAAAAACAACGATTGAAAAGCGCGTGTGTATTCCATGACCATCCTTTTAACCAAGTTGTTGATGAAATAATCTGGGCCACGATTGAACATGATGTGAGTTAGGCCAATCTCCCATCAAGAATACTAAGTGATCTGTCCTGAATACTAAGTGATCTGTCCGGCGTTGTATTTGTAATTGAAGGAAAGCGCTCTATCATCACCCCCTATCGCTCTTAGCTTCAATCTAACGCCGATTATGCCTATTATAGTGCATATTATAGTGCATAATTGCCGTCATAAATGCAGAATGGAACTTTCGTTTGTCTAGCAAACTTAAGCAGGACTTAGATTGTGTGGCACAGTAGCTTTTTTATATGTCATGCTAATGCTTCGTGCTAATGTTCCATGCCACTGGCTTCAGGAGAATTTGCTCAAGAATAACTTTCCAGACAGCTCCTTCACTCTATATGACAATATACTTAAAGAACTTTGGAAAACAGACCTAAGCCATGCATCACACAAACCATACGCGAATACTCAGATGGCACGCGCGAATTAAAGCCCAAAAACGCCGTTGAACTGCCGGTTTTATCCAGTTGATTAGGCAAAAATCGGTTAAAAGTAGCGCGAGGTTGCATAAAGTCATTTAAATGTTTCAAGCAAACAAATGCCCACAGTGTGGTGAACTCAATGGCGCCCGTGCTACGCAATGCGTGGTATGCGGTGCCGTTTTGCTTTTACCCGAAGACCTTACTGCTGAGAACGGTGTCGCGAGTTTTGCATCTGCCGAATCGCTGAACAGCGCGCCTTCCGATAAGGTAGGAAAAGATGGCGTTGAATCTGAAAATCATGGCGAGCTGGAAGACGACGGTTTGGAAGGTGACGGCGACTTGGGCGGCGCTGATTTCTCCGAAAACTCACAAGGCAGTTCATGGCGCAACGGCGTAATAGCTGTAACCATAGGTCTTTTGCTTTTAGGCACACTGGCCGCCTACCTATTTGCCACGCAAGCGCCCAAAAAGACCCTGGCAGTTGCGACTCAGCGGGATTCGCAGCCAACTTTTGAAGATCGCAATCGCGTTTCAAGAAACACCAACGACCGCTCCGCGCCTGACACGCTGCAAATGCCTTCGCTGCCAGTTACTTCTTTGTATGAGGCCGCGCTGTTTGGCGATGAAGGAGCAACGCGCAAGCGACTGGCCGAGGGGGTAAACGTCAACGAAATTGATGCGAAAACGGGCTGGACGCCTTTGATGGCAGCGGCTTCAAGAGGTAAAGAGCAGGTGCTTCGCTTGTTACTTGAACACAAAGCCGATGTCAGGTTGACCAATAAAAATGGCGAGACAGCCCTCTATTTGGCAAGTGTTTTTGGAAATGCCGGCTGCATTCGATTGCTGGCGGATGCCGGATCGGATGTCAACACTTTTAGTGTTAAAGGAGGCAACCCGCTACTGCTGGCTACCGCTGTAGGACACACCTCAGCGGTTCTTGCCTTGCTGGATAAAGGTGCCAATCCCAACGTTAAAGCTAAGGAAGGAGCCAAAGCATCTCCTCTGATTCTGGCTTCGGGTTATGGTCATGTGGAAATTGTGCGCGCTCTGCTCTCTAAAGGCGCCGATATAACGGCTACCGATGAGAATAACGTCACAGCCTTACAAGCAGCTACTCGTATGAACCACATGGACGTTGTTCAACTACTGCAACAAGCGGGCGCAGTCAAATAGGCCAAGGTCGCAAATTCATAAATTCAAAGTTCACTGGACGTGCAAAACACTCCCTGACAAAAAGCCTCTCGCTAATTTAGCAAGAGGCTTTTTGTTTACTCACTTTCATCGTTTGGAGTTGGCTTTAAAAAGCGCGCCGGCGGGCGAAGTAGCTGCGCTAAGAAAAAATCGAAATCGCTTCGCAGATTCGATAACTTGCTGCCCATGTCGCCAAGAGCAATCAACGCCAGGCCAGCAACCATTAAACCAAAGTCATTCGTGCAGCGTGGGTTTCCGGCAGCAAAATCAAGCACACACAATATGCCAGATAAAGGCGCAGCCAAAGCGCCGATTATCATCAAGAAAACGTAAATGTAGGCTATAAAGTTGAATCTTGCTAAATCGCGCCTCTCAGTTAATCAACTTTTTGCTTCAAAAGTGATATATAGTGTAATTATTGGAAAAAAACTATGACAAAATTTCGATTGGGCCTATATCTGTGGGTAGTAGGCTTTTTAATCAGTGGTTTAGCTGCCGCACGTGCGGACAGTGTGCAAACGATAAATTTGCCGGTCAACGATTTGGTTTACGATGCAGTAACTCGAAAGATTTACGCCAGCGTGCCAAGCAGCGCGCCAAACAATCGCGGTAATACGATTACGGTTGTTGACCCTTTTACGGGAGCCATCGGCGCTTCGGTTTTCATCGGCAGCGAGCCAAATGTGTTAGCTCTTTCGGATGATGGCCGCTATCTCTATGTGGGATTAGAAGGTGCTGGCGCTATTCGCCGTTTTGAAATTGCTACGCTGACTGCCGGCTTGCAGTTTTCGCTGGGACGCGACTCCTACACGGGGACGCTATACGCTGCAGATATAGAAGTCCAACCGGGCAATGCCAATGTCATCGCTGTAGCACGTCGTAATAAACAATATTCGCCGAGCCATGCGGGAGTAGCCATTTTTGATAATGGCGTGCAGCGTTCAGCTACAACGCCTGAGCATACTGGTAGCAACGTCCTCGAATGGGGAGCTACGGCCAATCGCCTTTACGGTTTGGATAGCGCCAGCAGCTCATTTGGCTTTCGCCGCTTAGATGTCGCGGCCAATGGCGTGACCGAGGTGGACAGCAGAACCACGGCGATTTACGGTTTCAACGTAACGATGCGTTTTGCCAATGGCGAAATCTACGCTTCGGACGGCACCGTGCTCAATGCCGAAAGCCGCGTCTTTGAAGGCTCCTTTCCTTCAATTGATCACGCGCAGGCCGTTTGCCCCGACGCCGCGCGCAATCGTGTTGCTTTCTTCTTGGGAAATCGCCTGGTGATATGCGACCGTCCGACTTTTCGTTATGTAGGCGAACTGGCAGTTAGCAATAACGACACGACGGGTTTCGGGGCCTCCTCGCGTCTGGTGCGTTGGGGCGATGATGGATTGG
>DASWNL010000526.1:0-2285 GCA_036399215.1 Abditibacteriaceae bacterium | reverse complement strand
GCGCTTTTTCGATGAGAGTTTGACCATCTACAACCACATCGGCAAAAGCGTGGCAGTTGCCCCAATCTTTGGTCGCGGTCACATTGAAAAGCTCCGTCAATTGCGTGGCGGCCTGTGTCAGCATCGCCTCAGCGTTTTGCTGCACCTTTTTGCGTTCGGGCGGATAATCTTCGCCTTCTTCGTCTTTTTTGCGATAGTTTTTCACAAAGCCATTAAACAACTCAGCCTTTTGCGAGGCTTTGTGCATTTCGGTGATTTCGCCGTAAACGCGGCTTTTGACGCTTTTTTCAACGGCAACAATTTGATTCAACTTCGGCATAACGCCAACTCCTTTCGGCCTACATCTCAAGGCGCGGAAAAAGCATTATACAAGCATTTCTAAAAATTGCAATAAATTAAAAGTTAAGTCTGAAGCGATGCGTTTTCTATTTCCAACCACGAAATGGCCTCGCGCGGCACTAATAATTGAAGTCCATCGTCGCTTTGCAGTTGTAGCCAGTCGCGGCTGGCGGCGCTTAAGATTCCGCTGCGGCGTATTTGGTCTTTCCAGACAATGGTGACGCGCTGGTTCAAATGTTTTTGCAACAGCGGGTCTGTGGCAATGTGTGGCACGGCGTTAGTTTCAGATGATAATTTTGCTCGCAAAGCCTCTGAGTTCAATTCCAAATTTTCAAAAGCGCCCCAGCGGTAATCTATAACGCCAGCGTTTGACTCTTCTAACACGAGGCCCGAAACATGCGGCAGGTTTTGAGAAAACTCAGTGATCTCATCTCTGTTCATCACCAAAAATGCTGTAGAAAACGCATCGGCGCGGGCCGCGCTTTGACACAGGCACCACGAAGCGATTTTGCCTTCAACCTGGAGGCCGCTACGAGGGTCGAGAATGTGCCGGCCTTTGACATCGAAACCAGAACCACCAAGCGCCGCATCGCGTAAAATCAAGGTGGTGATAATTGAGGCTTCATCCTGGGGATGTCGCAGAGCGAGGGGCCATCCATCACTTTCGGGTGGCGTGCCGAGCGCATAAACCGAACTGGTGCCCGCGTGCGCTAAAGCGGATTCAATGTTCCATTCGCGCAAGATTTCAATCAGGCAATCAATCGCGTAACCTTTGCCCAGCGCTCCAAAATCGAGCGCTACGCCCTCGCCTAAAATCGTAACAGCGCCATTTAACGGGTCAATTTCCAACAATGGCTCTAAGGGCAGCAAATCAGGGCCGGAAGGGCGCCCGGCTCGGATTTCATCCATCGCGCGCGCGACCATCGGCTCGAAAGCGCCACCTGTTAATCCGCTGATTTCACCGGCTAATAATAAACATTCGCGGGCGTGCAGGCCAACGCGAATTGTCTCACCCGGCGCGGCGCCATTGAGCCGGCGAACGTCGCTGCCCTCGCGAAAGCGCGATAAATCGGTTTCGATACGGTCAACTTCTTCCCAGGCTGCAAAAGCCGCCTGACGCGCGTATTCGTCATCTTCATGCGCGATCCAAATCTCCCAATCGCAGGCCATCGCCTGGTGCTCAAAATGATAAAGCGGCGTTTGGATTTGGTCAGGCGAAAAATGCAGAGGCATGAAATATAGAAATCAGCGCCGCGTTTTGATAAAGGCTTCCCACAGTTGCGGCTGAATGTTACCGACCAAAAACACACGAGGGCGCTGACCAAAAATCTCTTGCTTATAGCCTGGAATCTGTGGCGAGACTTGCTCTTGCAACTCCTGAGAAGAGATAACGATGGCCGGGTCGCCGGTTGCTAAATCGTTCGGAGTTTCTGTGTAATAACCGACACTCTTGAAGCGGCGCAAATACCACGGCAGCGGCCATTGTTCAGGAGTGACGACTTTGATGAGCATCCTATCGCCATGTGGCGCCACCTGGGCAATGTTTTCCACGCGGTCACGCAAGTTATAAATATCTACCCCTGTATGCGAATAAACCCAGGGGTTGCGTTCGTCCGCCGCGAAGCGCCCAAAATTGGCGCGCTGGCATTGCTGTCCCAGACGGAAAGCGGCAACGGCCAGAAACAAAACCACAACAACTTTTACAGGCATAAATTTCACGCTTCGCACCAGGGCAACAGCGCCAAAGCCCGCCAGTAAAATCGTCGTGTGCCAGAAGCCCAGGGCGCACCACGGCGTTTTATAAGGAATGATTTCGTAAATAACAGCCAAGATAATCGTATAAAACGCCAAAAAGCGCACAAAGCTAAGGTGCGCCCTGCCAATGCCACGCTTCATCAAGGCCGCAACAAAACCACACATCGCCAGAAAGAATATCAACGCCTCAC
>DASWNL010000525.1:0-6152 GCA_036399215.1 Abditibacteriaceae bacterium | reverse complement strand
TTGCCACGGGATACGGAATTAGCCGCTCGCCGCTTTTCTATTCAGGTTTATATGCGGGGTCTAATGGAAATGCTGCACGAACATCTCACTTTCTATGAACAAGCGTGCTCACACCAATCTGTAAGGGCCGCTGCCATTCTTTAGGGGATCAATTTTGCAGCTTTATTAGCAAGCTTAGGATGACCATGAAAATTTATGTTAAGCTGCACAGAGCCGCAAAGTTCTGTTATAAAGTTCTGTTATAAAGCCAGGGATAAATAACTTGCCGGTCTTCTTTAGACACGCTTCTTTAAGAAGGGGATTTAGCCTCATCGAAATGCTGGCTGTGCTTTCGCTGTTGCTTTTTCTGGGCGCTATTTTATTTCCTGCATTTTCAGTAGCGCGCCAAAATGGGCAGCGCCTCTCCTGTGCCAGCAATTTACGGCAATTGGGTTTGGCTTTTAAACAATACCGCGAGGATTTCGATGGCGGAATGCCAATCACAGCGTATGTGGTTGGGGCTGATTACAGCTTTCCTAACGGAAATCACCCGACGCATACAAGCCAGAGACGCGCCTTGTGGATGCACGAAATTTACAGGTATATAAAAAGCACGCAAATTTACAACTGTCCCAATGGTGATGGCATTTATTCGGGCGGTTATTTTTGGACAGGCGGTGAGCCATCATACGGCTTTAACTTTTATCTGAGTGGAAAATTTGATATTAAATACCCGGCAAAAACGGCCTTAATGGCCGACTGCAACTACTATTCTATGTCTCCCGATCCCAAGCAAATTGTCGGAGCAATCAATCCCGATAACAACAATCCTCCTGTGCCGCGCCATTTAGAAACGCTTAACATGGCTTTTGTGGACGGCCACGTCAAACCAGTGAAATTGGATGATTGGCGAAGTGATTTCACGCGCAGCGAAACAGCATCTGCCACAGACCCGGTATGGGCCAAATACGACCCCAGACTGCAATAATAAGAGGCGAAATTGGTTAATCAATGCCCTAATAGCAAGGCACCTTTAGCCCGGTTTGAAAACATCTTATCAAAAGGCGCGCACTTTTTAGTGCGCGCCTTTTCTCTTTACGGCTTCCAAAGATACAGGAGGATTTTGGCTTTGTAATCGTCTTCGAGAAAGACGATGTATTCCCCATCTTGGCGCTGATGAGCGCGCAGGCACTCGCGGATGTCTTCGCCCGGCTCCATGTAACCGACGCTTTGCCCATCACTGGCGCGGAAGACTTCAATAGGGCCGTTTGACCATTTCAATTCTTTAAAGAGTGCATCACGCGCTATCACTTCTTCTCCGACCCCTTTGATGAAGGCCGTGATGCCGTTTATGGCCTGGATAAGGCCTTAATGCACTTAGTGCAAATCTTCAAAAGCGCGGCGCGTGGTTACGGCACCGAAAAGCGCGTTTTGCTGTTGCATGGCCCGGCCAGCAATGCCAAAAGCATCATTGTTTGCCTCTTGAAAAAAGGTCTGGAAGCGTATTCCAAGACCGATGATGGCGCTCTTTATTCGTTGAGTGGATTGGCGAAGACGGCACTCTCATTCCATGCCCGATGAATGAAGAGTCGTTGCACTTAGTGCTTGTGGAAATGCGCGCCCGGCTGGAAGCAATGCTCAATGAAGGCCAGGAGCAAAGCCGCCATATTCACATTCGCGGCGACTTGTGCCCGTTATGCCGCTTCACGTTTCGTGGGGAACTGAGAAAGTCCGGCGAGTGGACTCGCGTTCTGGATAAAGTGTGCGTGCGCCGCATTGTGCTTTCCGAGCAAGACCGCATCGACATCGGCATCTTTCAACCCAAGGATGAAAAGAACCAGGATTCTACCGAGCTAACCGGCGACATCAACTATCACAAAATTGCCGAATATGGTAGCGAATCTGATCCGCGCAGCTCCAACTTCGACGGCGAATTTAACATCGCTAATCGCGGCTTGGTTGAGTTCGTTGAAGTTCTAAAGCTGGACGTGGCTTTCCTTTACGATTTGCTGGGCGCTTCGCAAGAACACAAGATTAAACCCAAGCGCTTTCCCCAGACCGACATTGCTGAAGGCATCATAAATATGTGGATAGTATCTTCGCACGAGGAGATGTGAGGTAATAAAATCTCTCGCAAAGACGCGAAGACTCCAAGAGAAAAGCGAAGCACCTTAAACAAAATCCTTTGCGCTTTTGCGTCTTTGCGAGAGGCACAAAAACTATGAAAATTAACGGCATTTTGGAAAGCGCGTTGTATGTTGGAGATTTGGAGCGCGCGGCACAATTTTATGAGAGGCTCTTTGGTTTTGCGCGGCTTTTAAGCGATGAGCGCATGATTGCCTTGAACATGTCGGAAGCGCCACGCCAGGTGCTGCTTTTATTTCACAAAGGTGGTTCGATCAAAGGAGCCGAAGTGCCCGGCGGGCAGATTCCACCACATGATGGCAACGGCAATCTGCATTTTGCTTTTGCTATCAAAGAAAGCGATGTTGAGGCGTGGCGCGCAAAGTTGCAAGCGCACAACGTAGAGATCATTAGCGAAGTGCGACCTCCGCAGGGCGGGATTAGCCTGTATTTCCGCGACCCGGACGGGCACCTTGCCGAACTGGCAACGCCGCGCATCTGGGACATGGAATAAACGCGAAACGCAGGTGAATTAAATGGTAATGCGAATTGAAGACTCGGCGCGCTTTCGGCAAATCGTGTGCGGCAAAATCAAAGGGCAACTGAAGCAATACATTTCCAACGGCGAATTGATTGATAAAAAAGGCCGCGACCTGGTTTCGATTCCCTTGCCGCAAATGACTTTGCCGCAGTTTCGTTACGGCCATTAAAACACCGGCCCAGATTGCATTTTGTAACCTTCCAGCTCTTTTCAATTATTGAACTTACGAGCGTGGAAAATAACCGTGTTTGTTGCGCACCTGAGCGGCGGATTCGAACCATTGATGCAGACGTTGGCCGTCTGTATCGCGCAGCATGTCGCGGAATTCTTCGAGTTGCTCAATCATGTCTTCGACGCCGCGTGCGATGGCGGGTGCATTGGCCAGAGAAATGTCGCGCCACATTTCGGCGCTGCCCGCCGCTACGCGCGTAGAATCGCGCCAACCTCCTGCAATGAGTTGGCTGGCAAAATCGGTTTCGCTTTGTGCCTGCATGAAAAGATGCACTAAGGCCGCTGCGGTAATGTGTGGCAAGTGGCTGGTGACGGCTAAAAGTTTGTCGTGCAAAGCGGCATCGAGAATCAGGGGCACGGCGCCTAAAGCTTCAATCAATTCCACCATGCGATTGACAGCTACTTCAGGCGTGTTGGCCGTTGGTGTGAGAATCCACACGGCTTTTTCAAAAAGGTTGGCTTTGGCCTGTTCAACGCCGCTGCGTTCACTGCCTGCCATCGGGTGCCCGCCGACGAACATGGCTTTTTGGCCCAGCAAGGCTTCGCCATCGCGCACAATGCCGGCTTTGGTTGAACCGGCATCGGTAACGATGACTCCGCCATGAACAAGGGGCGCCAGTTGCTGGCATAGAGGCTTAATTTGCGCGACGGGCGGGGCCAGCAGAATCAGTTCGGCACCGCGCACGGCTTCAGCCAAATTGGTCGTTGCACTATCTACCGCGCCGCTGTTTAAGGCGGCTTCGCAGGTCGCTTCTCGCCTCGCCAAGCCAACAACGCGCTCGGCCAAACCTTTTTCGCGCAAGGCTAAACCAAAGCTGCCGCCAATCAGGCCGACACCGGCGATGCAAACAGTGTTAAAAAGCATGAGAGTTCAAGGTTTAAAGTTGCAAGTTCAAAGTTGTTTCTTCACTTTAAACCTTGAACTTGCAACTTTAAATCGTTCTTCCTACCGCCTGGGCAATGGGTTTAAGTTCGGTCATTAGTTTGGCGAACTGATTGGTATCAAGTGTTTGCTGGCCGTCGCTGAGGGCATCTTCGGGATGCGGATGCACTTCTATAATCAAGCCATCGGCACCGGCAGCAATGGCGGCTTTGCTCATGGCGGCTACCATGTCGCGGCGTCCTGTGCCCTGCGAAGGGTCAATGATAATCGGCAGATGCGAGGCGCGTTTTATAGCGGGAATGGCCGATAAATCAAGCGTGAAGCGGGTGCTGGGTTCGTAGGTGCGAATGCCGCGCTCGCAGAACATCACGTTCAAATTGCCGCCCGCCAAAACGTATTCCGCCGCTTTGAGCCACTCTTCGATAGTGGCTGATAAACCTCGTTTTAGCATGACCGGGGTGCGGCAGCGTCCGGCTTCGCGCAGCAAGTCGTAGTTCTGCATGTTGCGCGCCCCGATTTGCAAAATGTCGGCGTATTCGCAGACTTTTTCGACTAAAGCGGGCGTCATCACTTCGGTAATAACCGGCAAGCCTGTCGTTTCGCGCGCCTCTTTTAAAAGCTGCAAACCTTCTTCGCCCAGACCTTGAAAATCGTAGGGGCTGGTGCGCGGCTTGTAAGCCCCACCGCGCAGGATGACGGCACCAGCATCTTTGACGGCTTGCGCTGTTTCCAATAAGGATTCGCCGCGCTCTACGCTGCATGGCCCGGCCATCATCACAATCTTGGAGCCGCCAATTTCAACGCCACGCACATCGAAAGTCGTGTCCTGTGGGTGTCCATCGCGCGAAACTAATTTATAAGGTTTGGAGACGAGTAGCACGCGGTCAACGGTATCCAGGGCCTGTAGTTGCGGCGCGACAATGGCTTTTTCGGTCATGTCCGGCGAACCAATAGCGGCGATAATGGTTTCTTCCATGCCGCGTGTTATGCTCGGCGTGTAGCCGTGTTCTTCTAACTTTTCCGACACGGCGGCGATAGCTTCTTCACCTGAACCGTGTTTTAAAATAATAATCACAAAAACCTCAGTTAATAGAACGCAAATCACGCAAATTCTCGCAAATAGACGCAAATCTTTTCAAAAGAATTTGCGTGAATTCATGTTAATTTGCGTAATTCGCGTTCTATGAATTCAAAACCACTTTTAAACCTGTAATAAATCTCTCGTTCATTTCCCTCGTGCCAATCGTAACCCGAATCCAGGTGGGCAAAGCGTGTGGCGCGAAAGTGCGGACAATCACGCCATGACGTAAGAGTTCGGTCATTAAGGCTTTTGTATCTCGCCCACAATCGACCAGGATGAAGTTGGCCTGCGTCGGCACATAAGGCAAATTCATCTCTTCAAATGCCGCGTAAAGCTGCGCTTTTCCGGCGTTGTTCATCGCGCACGCTCTGGTAACTTGCTCGGCATCATTCAGGCTGGCAATCGCCGCTGCCTGGGCCAGCATATTGACGTTAAATGGGCCGCGCACCTGTTGCAAATAACCAATTAGTTCAGGCCGCGCCAGACCATAACCCACGCGCAGGCCGGCTAAAGCATAGGCTTTAGAAAAGGTGTGCAGAATTACGACGTTGTGATCGTGAATGTAATCCAAACCACTCGGCGAATCGGCATCTTCAACGTATTCGTAATAAGCCTGATCCAGCACTACCACGACATGCGGCGGCAGGTCGTCCAGCAACTCTTCCAGTTCCGCTTTTGTAACAACTGTGCCGGTTGGGTTATTGGGGTTGGCGATGAAAATCAGTTTGGTATTGTCATTGACGGCTGCGCGCATGGCGCGCAGGTCATGGCGATAATCAGCAGTTAAAGGAATCGCGTGATAAGTGCAATCGGCTAAGAGCGCGGCGCTTTTATACTGCACGAAACTGGGATCGGCAAAGATTACTTCATCGCCTTCGTCTAAAAGCGCGAGGGCTAAAAAGTGGATGATTTCATCGCTGCCGTTGCCGATGATAAAGTGATCGGGTGATAGATTCCAGAAGCGGGCCAACTCATTTTTGAGATTAAAACATGTGTCATCGGGATAGAGCCACACATCCGGCGCGATGTTTTGCATCGCTTCAATAGCTCTGGGCGAGGGGCCGAGCACGTTTTCGTTGGAGGCGAGCTTGTAAATCGTGAAATCTTCGGGCAAACCCAGTTCGCGCTTGACTTCTTCTATCGGCTTGCCCGGCACGTAAGGCCGCAGGCGCGTTACGCTTTCTTTGACTAATTGTGGTTTATTCGCGGCTTCAATCGTAGCGGTTGACATAAGAGCAGATTCAGCTTTCAATGGCCTGACAGTCTAACCTTCTAAAATTCGATGGGCAAACAAAAGCGGGGCTTGCGCCCTC
>DASWNL010000524.1:0-8131 GCA_036399215.1 Abditibacteriaceae bacterium | reverse complement strand
TATTCTTGCCATTCGGGAGTGAGTGTGATGGTAGCGGTCAGGGTTTTGACATACGGCGCTTTGGCACCTTCAACAAACGCGGTGACCTGCATTTTTTCAGGCGAGCGCAGCCATGCTTTCAAGGTTAGTTGCTTGCCTTTTGGCAGCGGCGCGCCGATTTCCTGACGCAAGACGACCGACCAGGGCATATCCTTGGCCTGGGGCGTGACATCCAGGCGCAAGGCGCGTTGAAACTTTTCATGTGAGGTAACGGAAAATTCAGTTTTTACTCTGTCGGCGCCTTTCAGAAACCAGGCGCTAAGCCCTTCTTCAAAGCCCGAATTGCGCAACAAATTCGGCGCCTCTTGCGCATTAAGTGGCGCCAGGCTCAGCAGCAAAATTAAACAACAAAACCACACTTTCATGGCCGCCCTTTCAAATGAACATTGGTGGCAAAGTTTTCCACATTAACGCGATAAAGGCGCAAATTGGTAACACCACGGGGCAACGCATTTGACGCCATAATTGCGGGCATTGGCCCCGTTGGCAAAAGGCCTGGCAAATTCATCATCCCAGGCGGCTCGGTTTTGAGCATGACTTTTCAGCGATAAAAGCAGAAGAAAGAGCCAGAGCGCTTTCATGGGTGGGATGAAAGATAGGACGCAAATAATGCGGCGCGGCGTAGCAGAGTCGGAAACTCTTGAAGACGTGCCATCTGCTCTTCATTTATTTGGCTCATCAGCCATGCTTGAATCCAACGTCTTGAAGCGCGTGCTGCGGAATCTCCAGGGCAAAAGTTTGATGATTTAGTCTTTCAATCTGGGCGAATTCATCGGCGGTCGTGGCGATTTTAAAAGTTATTGTGTTCGCCATGATAACCGAGGCTAAATCGTCGTCGCTGAAAAACCACCGTCCACTACTAGGTTATGGCCTGTGATGAAACTGGAGGCTTTTTCCGCAGCCAGGAAGACAACCGCGCCGGAAAGCTCTTCGGCTTTGCCAAAGCGCGCCATCGGTGTATGGCCGATAATCTGACCGCCGCGTTCGGTATAAGTGCCGTCATCTTTGAAAAGCAAAGCGCGGTTTTGCTCAGCGGGAAAAAATCCGGGACTAATGGCATTGACGCGCACGCCGCGCTGCGCCCATTCGCGTGCTAAAAATTGCGTGAGATTGATTACTGCGGCTTTGGCTGCTGAATAGGCGACAACGCGCGAGAGCGGTGTCATACCGGCCATTGAAGCGATGTTAATGATGCTGCCACTTTGCGCAGCTAACATGCCTTCACCGAAAACTTGACATGGTAAAAGCACACCACCGACGAGGTTTAAATCAAATACGTCGCGCCAGGCATCCAGCGGCAAATTTGAAAATTCACTACCCGGCGGTAAGGTTGCTTCAGGCCGATTGCCGCCCGCTGCATTGACCAAAATATCAATAAATTTATGCTCTTTGATAATGGCGTTGCGCGCCCGCGTTAGTGAATCAAAATCGGTGGCATCGGCGCGTTGAAAATGTGCTTCTCCTCCAGCTAACAGGATTTTTTTCATGCGCTCCGTCGCATTTTTTTCGTTACGCCCTATAATAATCACTTTTGCGCCCGCTTCGGCCAAAGCCTGCGCCATGCCGCCGCCTAAAACGCCCGTGCCGCCGATAACAACTGCCGTTTTGCCCGATAAATCGAAAAGATTCATAATACACCTTTTAATAGAACGCAAATTGCGCGAATTGCCGTAAATTTACGCAAATCCTTCTTGAAAATATTCGCGTAAATTCGCGTGTCTTTGCGTAATTTGCGTTCTATTAAATTACTCAAACTATCGCTGAATACGAGCCGAGCCGCCTTTAGCAAAGGCACGCACCTGTTCTGCGGTTGCCATCGTTGTATCGCCGGGGAAGGTTGTTAATAACGCGCCGTGCGCCCAGCCCAGTTTCACAGCATCTTCTGGACTTTCACCGCTCATCAGGCCATAAAAGAAGCCGGAAGCGTAACCATCGCCGCCGCCTACGCGGTCAATAACATCTAATTCGCAAGTCGGCGACTGATAGGTTTCGCCGTTAATCCACGCCACGGCGCCCCAACTGTGGCGATTCGTGGAATGCACTTCGCGCAAAGTTGTGGCGACGATTTTAACCTGCGGATACTTCTCGGTCACGCCGCCCATCATGCCGAAAAAGGCGCTGGGGTCGAGTTTGGATTTCGATTCGACATCCTGCCCCTCGATGCCCAGACCTTTTTGCAAGTCTTCTTCGTTGCCGACTAAGACATCAACGTGTTCGACAATTTTCGCGATTGTATCAACGGCTTTTTGTTGGCCGCCCCAGATGTTCCACAATTTTTCACGGTAGTTCAAATCGAACGAAGTAATCGCGCCTGACGCCTTGGCGGCTTTCATGGCTTCGATAATCAGTTCGCCGGTTGTTTCCGACAAAGCGGCGAAGATGCCGCCGGAGTGGAACCAACGCACGCCGCCATTAAAAATTTCGTCCCAGTTGAAATCACCGGGTTTGAGTTGTGCGGCGGCTTCATTGGAGCGGTTGTAAAACACAACCGGGCCGCGCACGCCCTGACCACGATCCGAATAAACCGTCGCCATGTTTGGGCCGTTCACGCCGTTATGCTTGAACTGCTTGTAAAACGGCTGGACGCCCATGGCGCGCACGCGCTCGTGAATTAAATCGCCAATCGGATAATCTACCATCGCCGAAGCCACACCGGTTTTCATGCGAAAGCAATCAGCCAAATTGGCCGCGCAGTTAAATTCGCCGCCGCTGACGTGAATATCGCAGCGGTTCGCCTTGCGAAAGGGAATGATGCCCGGATCAATGCGATGCACAAGCGCGCCCAACGACAGAAAATCCAGCTTGCCTTCCGGCTTGATGTCGAAACCGTAGTTCATTTTTAGTCCTTGTTGAAAATTTTGGAATAGAACACGGATGACACGGAAAGGACACGGGTTTTTACGGTTTTTGATTTTGATTGAACTGTAGCGACCAAACTGCCCAAAAGCTAAAAAGAAGACCTGTGTTTATCCGTGTCGTTTCCGTGTCATCCGTGTTCTATTTAAACGTTATAAGTTCCCGAAGAGACGCGGCCTCCGGTGCCTGTCCAGTTGGTGTGGAAGAATTCGCCACGCGGCTTGTCCACACGCTCATAAGTGTGTGCGCCGAAGTAATCGCGTTGGGCTTGCAATAGGTTGGCGGGTAAGCGCTCGGTGCGATAGCCGTCATAAAAAGCTAAGGCCGTTGAGAAGGCCGGGGTCGGCACACCAGCTTCAATGGCTTTAATCACGGCCCTACGCCACGATTCCTGATATTCGTTCAAAACGCCGCTGAAAAAGTCGTCCATCAGCAGGTTATTGAGTTCGGGGTTCTTATCGAAGGCGTCCTTGATTTTGCCTAAAAAGCGGCTGCGAATAATGCAGCCGCCACGCCACATCAAAGCGATGCCGCCGAAGTTTAAATTCCAGCCGTATTCTTTAGCGGCTTCACGCAGTAGCATGTAGCCCTGCGCATAAGAGATCATCTTCGAGCAATACAAAGCGCGGCGCACGTCTTCGATAACGGCTTTTTTGTCGTCGGAGATTTGCGCTGTGGGGCCGCTTAAAACTTTGGAAGCGGCCACGCGCTCATCTTTCATGGCCGAAACGCAGCGCGCATAAACCGCTTCGCCAATGAGGGTGACAGGCACACCGAGTTCCAGCGAGCTAATGCCCGTCCATTTGCCGGTGCCTTTTTGGCCGGCGGTATCGAGAATCTTGTCCACAAGGGGCGAACCGTCCTCATCTTTCTTGGAAAAAATGTCGGTTGTGATCTCGATTAAATAGCTATCCAACTCGCCCTCGTTCCACTCACCGAAAACCTGGTGCAGTTCGTCGGGAGTAAGGCCTAGGCCGTCTTTGAGGAACTGATAGGCTTCGCAGATAAGTTGCATGTCGCCGTATTCGATGCCGTTATGCACCATTTTTACGTAGTGCCCGGCGCCATCTTCTCCCACCCAGTCGCAGCAGGGCGTGCCGTCCTCGACTTTAGCGGCAATGGATTGAAAAATCTCTTTTACATGCTCCCAGGCAGCGGGATTGCCGCCCGGCATGATCGAAGGGCCGTTGCGTGCGCCTTCTTCTCCGCCCGACACGCCGCTGCCGACATAGAGGATGCCTTTGGCTGCCAAATCTTTGGTGCGGCGGTTGGAATCGGTAAACAGCGAGTTGCCGCCGTCAATGATGATGTCGCCTTCTTCCAGGAAGGGCAGCAACTGCGCGATCATGTTGTCCACCGTGTCGCCCGCTTTGACCATGAGCATCACGCGGCGCGGGCGCTTTAAGGAAGAGATCAACTCTTCAATGGTGTGGGTGCCGACAACTTCGGTGCCTTTGGCTTCATTATTGATGAAGTCGTCCACCTTGGAGACGGTGCGGTTGTAAACGGCGACTTTGTAGCCGTGATCGTTCATGTTGAGAACGAGGTTCTGGCCCATCACGGCCAGGCCGATAAGACCAATGTCGCAATTGGCTTCGGTTTGGGATTCGGGATGAGGCTGTGCCTCACTGGCGGGTAAGGTTTCGGGCATGGAAAAACTCCTGAGCAATTGGTTTCAACGGCGTGCTTTTGCGCCGCAGTGTAAGAAGTTGGCCCGAAAAGCGGCAAGTGCATGGTGCTTGTATCTGTTAAACAGAAAATTAAATGCAGCCTTTTTTGCCCTCCATCATCGCCGACGAAGAGTTCACTTTGCGCCCAACTGTGGCCGAAGTGGATTTCAGCGCGCTGCAACACAACTTCAAGGGTGTGCAACAACTCTGTGGCAGTGCCAAAGTTTTAGCGACCGTCAAAGCCAACGCCTATGGGCATGGCCTGATTCCCGTTTCTAAAAAATTGCTCGAACTGGGCGCTTATGGCCTGGGCGTGGCATTTTTAGAAGAAGGCATCGCCCTGCGGCGTGCGGGCATCGAAGCGCCGATTTTGGTTTTAGGTGGCATTATCGGCAATCAAATCGAGCATTTTCTGCACTGGGATTTGATGATAACCGCCTCCTCGGTGTGGAAGCTGGAGCAGATTGAAGAAACCGCCCAGTCGTTAAACAAGCGCGCCAAAATTCACCTGAAAATTGATACCGGCATGGAACGCATTGGCATTCATTACTATCATGCTGACCAATTATTTGACGCTGCGCAAAAGTGCCGGCACTGCGATATTGAAGGCGTTTTTTCGCACTTTGCCGCTTCTCATGCCGCAGACGAAGGTTTTACCAAATTGCAACTGCAAAGATTTGAAGAAGCCCTCGATTATTTTCCGCGTCACAGATTGCCGATGCCTTGCCGTCACATAGCCAACTCCGGCGCGGTTTTGCAGTATTCTGATGCCATTCTCGACATGGTGCGGCCCGGAATCATGCTCTATGGTGTCTATCCTGATACCGAAACCAGAAAAACCGTGCCGCTGCGCCCGGTTTTGTCTTTAAAATCGCGCGTGGTTTATTTCAAAGTGGTGCCGCAAGGCGCACCTGTGGGCTATGACGGCAGTTTTGTAGCGCCCGAACAAACTCGTGTGGTGACCGTTCCCGTCGGTTACGGTGATGGCTATCGGCGCGGCCTGTCAAATAAAGCTCAGGTTTTAATTCACGGCAAGCGTTATCCTGTTATTGGGCGTGTTTCGATGGATCAAACCATGGTGAACATCGGCTGGGATTCGGCTTACAATAATGATGAGGTAATTCTCATCGGCGCGCAGGGAAGCGAATGCATCACCTGTGAAGAGTTGGCCGAATTGCTCGATACCTCGCCGTATGAAATTTTAACCGGCATCAATACGAGAGTGCCGCGACTGTATGTAAGCAATTAGCGATTAGCATTGAGCGGTTAGTAAAAGCTAACTGCTCAATGCTAATCGCTCAAAGCTAAAAATGAACCCGCAAGCCTCACAACGTGAACTTTCCCGGCATCTGCAAGAACTCTTGCGCCAGATAGATGCCGTCGCCATCCTCGATATTCTCTTAGTGGCGACGGTTATCTATTATCTGTTAATGCTGGCGCAGGGCACGCGCGCCATGCAACTCTTGAAGGGTCTGGCGATTTTGCTGGTCATGATGAAGGGCGCGCAATGGCTGGGCATGGATACGCTGGACTGGATTATTCGCCAGGCGATTTTCGCTTCGGCCCTGGTAGTCGTTATTTTATTTCAGCCGGAGTTGCGCGCAGCGCTTGACCAACTGGGGCGCGGACGGTTGGAATTCCTTGGCTTGCGCGGTCAAGAAAACTCGACAATGGAGATGGCGCGCGGCGTGGCGGAAATCACGCGCGCCGTTGAAAATTTGGCTGCCAACCGCACTGGTGCCCTTATCGTGATTGAGCGCGAAACCGGCCTGGACGACATAGTTGCTACCGGCACGCTGCTCAACGCCAAATTGTCTGCCGATCTGCTCTTAACCATCTTTCAGAACGGGACGGCCTTGCACGATGGCGCCGTTCTGATTCACGGCACGACTTTGGTTTCCGCCGGCTGTATCTTACCTCTCTCGCAAAACGATGGCCTGCCGCGCACTGTCGGCACGCGCCACCGCGCCGCTTTAGGGTTAAGCGAAACAACGGATGCGATTGTTGTCGTAGTCAGCGAAGAAACCGGCAACATCAGCCTGGCGCACGAAGGCGGCATGAACTCGATTTTGCAACCGCGCCTTTTAACCGAAGAACTGCTATCGTTACTTGATCGCGCTGGTGGCTCAACGCGCCTGCGGCCATTTGCGCGCGGCGTGGCCGGTAACGTGGCTGGTGGCGTGCGCGCTGCCGGTCATGTCGCACGTCGCATTCCTGAAACGACTATCGGCACGCTTAAAGCTGCGTGGAAGAAACACTAATGGCAATTTTGAATTTTAAATTTTTAATGTTGAATTAGTTGCTCATTAAAAATTCAAAATTCAAAATTCAAAATTCAAAATGTCCCGTCTTCTCAATAACTGGACGCTCAAACTCACTTCGCTTGTGATCGCCATTGCCTTGTGGGGCCATGTGCGCGGCGAGGTCAATCCCTGGGAGGATGCGACTTTTCGCGTGAAACTGCGGGTGCCGTTGCCGCCGGCCAACATGATGCTGCTCAACGCCAAAGACATTCCCGATGTTGTGCAAGTCAAAGTGACGGCGCCGCGCTTGCGCCTGCGTGAAATCAAAGGCGTGGCTCCACCGAACCCTCTGGCACCTGCCAATGAAGCGCCGCTTTTAAGCGCCGCGCAAATGCACGCCACACTGGATTTTTCGCTTGTCAAACCGGGCAAGCAAACCGTTCCCATCAAAGTTGTTTCATCGTTAGAAAGCGTAGAAGACCCCTTGCCTAAACCCAGCGATATTACTCTGGAGTTCGCCCCGGCTGCCAGCGCTGAACTCAGAATTGAGCCGCACTTTAATCGGGAAGCGTTACGCAATTATTTCATTGAAAACGTGAGTTTGGTGCCGCGTCAGGCCCGTGTTTTTGGCCCGGCTAAATCCATCGGGCGCGTGGCACGGTTGCAAGCCCGGTTGGAAACGCCGGATCAGTTATCCGGCGAACTTTCCGTCAAAGCCGCCCCCTTGATGGCGGTTGATGCCGCCGGGCGCATTTTAGAAGACGTGCGCGTTTCGCCTGAATCCGCTGCGGTTTCGGCCATACTGCGCGAGAGAACGGCACAAAAAAGCGTTAAATTAGCTCTCAAACTCGATGGCCCACCGGCTTCCGGCTTTAAGGTGGAGAATCAAGTGTTGTCCGCGCAAACCATCATAGTGCGCGGCTCGCGCGCAGCGTTGAAAAACCTGAAGGAAATTCCGGTGCGCCTTTCGGTTGCTGGCGGCAAAGCGCCTTTGCAAAGTCCCGTGAAATTTGAACTGCCTCCCGGCGTTCAGCGCGTCGGCAAAGGCGCGATTACTGCTACCGTGCAAATTGTGCCGGTGGAAACTCCTGACATTAAGCCCACAGCGACTGCCTCTGCGGCGCCGACAGTTGTGCCTGAACCGACAGCGACAGTGGCTTTGCCCGCGCCGGCTGTGCCTTAAATTTACTTTTGTCCGTAGTAAGCGCCGGAACCGTGCTTGCGCAAAAAGTGCTTGTCTAAAAGCTCTTGCTGCATTGGGTCAATGGCGGCGTTGATACGCAATGTTTCGCTGGCAAGGCGCGCGATATTCTCCAAAACAAC
>DASWNL010000523.1:0-5968 GCA_036399215.1 Abditibacteriaceae bacterium | reverse complement strand
AAAAGCGAGCGCCTTGAATTCAAGGCGCTCGCTTTTTCATGCTGAAAAAGTATGAACACAAAGAGAACGGATGCCGTCGAAGCGCACATTCGGGCCAACAACTATCGCTGATTTTCGCAAAAATAGCGACAAAGAAAAATTTAGGCCCAATTCTGGAAGGACGTGGACTCAATGAAATTGATTTCGCAAAAAATTGAACGCCGCATCAAATTGGCTTTGTTGGCAACAGGCGTCTTAGCACTGCTGCCGGTTTTTTCAACTTCGGCTCAAGCCGCCCCGCCCTCTCATGCGCCGGCTCATGGTTATGGCAAGAACAAGCAGGATAAAAGCGAGAAGTGGGACAAGAAGCATCGCGGTGATGATGTTGATTGGCGCGACCGCGACAACGATAACAATGACCGGCGCGACCGTAATCGTCGTGATGACGATTGGCGTGACCGCGACCGTCGCAACCGCGATGATGATTGGCGCAATCGCAATGGCGGCTCCAATGGCGGCTATAACGGTAGTTATGGTGGTGGGTATAATGGCGGACGCAGCCGCTACACCATCACCGGCACGGTTAGCAAAAGCGCCGGGGGCAATCAATTCTGGGTGCGCGGCGATAATGGACAAGGTTATCTTGTAGTCACACGCTCGCAAACCGCGGTTATGAATGAAGGTATGCGGGTGCAGGTGACCGGCCAGTTTGATGGCACGCGCATTATCGCCGACAGTGTGCGGACTTTGGGCTATGCCAGCGGCAATAACAATGGCGGCGTCTGGACACGTCCCGGTGGCAATTCAGGTGGTTATACCCCCGGTTACAATCCCGGCTATAACCCTGGCTACAATCCCGGTTATAACCCTGGCTACAATTCGGGCCAGAACAATGACTACAGCAGCGGCAACGTGAATTTCCCTGGCTACATTCAAAGTGTAAGCTACGATGCTGGCGTGGCTACCTTGCGCGTGCGTGGTGACAACGGCCAGATTTACAATGTGCGGGTTCGCAGCAATACGCGCTTTTATAACGGTCAGCGTGTGCGTGTCTTAGGCCGCTATAACGACGGCTGGGTGTGGGCGACTTCGGTTCGCTAAATCCTACAAAAGACAGACCTGAGAATCAATAATCAGGTCTGTCTTTTCTTATGAAACTCCAATGAACGCTTTCATGAAATCATCACTTTCCAAAATCGCGGTTGCCGTGTTCATTACCAATGCACTGCTATTGGCCTTGCTACCTGCATTGGCCGATGAGCGTGCCAATCGTGTGCTCAGCGAGAAAATCTATGGCGCGGGCAGAGCCGCTTTGCTATGGCCAGATGATGAAGTGGCTAATGAAGCTACAACCGCGCCGGAATCCGTCAATGGACGTTATCTTTCGTCTTATGAAGGTCTTGTATCCCACGTGCGGGCGCGCGATTATTTTGATTTTCGCGCCGCTGATGGGCGCTCTTATCGTGTAGTTGCTCAGGATGATAACGCTCGCTGGGATATTTCAACCAATCAGCGTGTGCGCGTGCGCGGACATCTGGCGGGCGATATTCTTATCGCTAACAGCGTGCGCCCGGTTGGCTATAGTGGAAATCGTCGCGTAGATTTTCCTGGCACGGTTACTTCAATTATCGGCGTTTCGCGTCTTACCGTTCGTGGAGACAACACTCGCACTTATACCATTGATATGCGCTCGCGCTTGCCTTATGGCCTCAGTGCCGGTGATTACGTTCGCATCGAAGGCAACTGGGACGGTTATAGCGTTGTAGCGAATCAAATCACAATTCTCAGCGATGGTCATAACGGCGGTGGCACTGCTGATCGCCCCGTTGATTTTCCGGGTATGATAACCGATGTTGACCGCAACCGAAATACGCTCAGCGTGCGTGGCGAAAACGGCCTCACCTATACGGTTTCTTATAATGGCAGTGACCGCTTTACTAATTGGGAGCGAGTGCGCGTGGTTGGCTACTTTGATGGCTACAACGTGCGCGCCACTTTGGTAACACGCCGTTAATAATTTTCCAACATAAATCATAAAGGCCACAAAGAATCATTCTTTGTGGCCTTTATGATTTATGTTGAGTTTTATGTTTTGCTTGTATAACCCTTAACCATCCCATGACTTTTGCCAGCACCATCGTCGCCCAAAACAGCGGCGGCGCGGTTTGATTCTTATAATGTTTTTCATAGAATCTTCGCAGGCTGCGATGTGATTCCTCAATCATCTGTGGGCGAACTTGTGATGTTCCCGCTCCGCCCCAGTGAATGACCTTAGCTTCCGGCAAATACCAGATTTGCCAGCCGACTTTTTTCAGGCGCCAGCATAAATCTACGTCATTAAAGAAAATGGGAAACTGCTCGTCAAACAATTCGCCGATAGATTCAATAGCATCACGTCGAATGAGAAAACTGGATGCCATCGGCTGATCTACTTCGCGTGCCGTTTTCATGTCCCAATGGCCCATTTTATAAAAGCCAAAGCGTCGTGAACGTGGATACTTGCGCGCCAAACCGCTGCCTTGCGCCCACAAAGCCCCCGGTGTTGGAAAAGTGCGACAGGAGCGTTGAATATGCCCATCGCGCGCATCAATCAAGGCTGAAGCAACAGCACCACGCTTAGCATCGGCTTTTAAAAATTCAATCAGTTTTTCTGCCGCGCCGGGCAAAACTTCGGTATCGGGATTGAGCAGCCAAATCCACTCGCCGCACGCTTTTTGATAGGCCTGGTTGTTACCTCCGGCAAACCCCGCGTTGAGATTGTTGGCAATGGAAACGACTTCGGGAAACTCGCTTTCTATCATCGCGCGTGAGCCATCTTGAGAAGCATTATCTACGACGATAACTTCGTGCGTTACGGATACGTTCTGCCGTATAGACGACAAACACGCGCGAAGCAAATCGCGCGTGTTCCAGTTGACAATGAGAATAGATAATTCAGGAATGCCGTGCGAATTCACGGTTTCTTTTTTACCTGAATTTGCATGAGTTGTTGTGGCGCGTCTTTTTTCGCGTTATCGCAACCGCCACAGCCGCGCTTGGAAGTGAAAGTGCCTAATGCCAGACGCGCCAGATAAAGAGCGGCACATCCAACGATGAGAAAAACGATGATCTCTTGTAGCATAAAAACTTAAACGAAAGAGTTTTGTCATTCGCTTCGCCCGGAATGACAACTTTCCTTACTTATTCTTCAATTTTTCACTTCCACCCCAGCGCCGTGCCGGTTTGGAAAACGATAAAGGACAATATCCACGCCAAGCCAGTCATGTAAAACAACATAAATAACGGCCATTGCCAGCTTTCGGTTTCTCGTCTTACGATGGCTAAAGTCGAAATACATTGCATGGCGAAGACAAAGTAAACCAACAGGGAAATCACGGCGGGCAAGCTCCACACCGGACGGCCATCGGGCCATTTGTCTTCTTTCAGGGCCTGACGCAAAGGTTGTGAAGTTTCATCTTCGGCCTCGACGTTGTAAACCGTGCCCATCGTGGCAACGAATACTTCACGCGCCGACATGGCGCCGATCAAACCGATACCCGCTTTCCAGTTGAAACCGATTGGTTCAATCAACGGCTCGACCATTTTGCCGGCACGCCCCGCAAAGGAGTATTCCAGAGCGTTGTAATTATCATTGGGCGGTTTGGGGTAACTCAACAAAAACCACAGCACAATCGAAATCGCTAAAATGATGGTTCCGGCGCGAGTTATAAACTGTGAGCCGCGCTGCCACATCGTAAAAACCACATTGCGCCAGGCCGGCATTTTATAATCGGGCAGTTCAATCAGAAAAATTGGCGGCGGCCCTTGAAACAGCGTGCGCTTGAACAGCCACGCCACACCCATCGCGCCTGCCACGCCCAAAACATAAAGCCCAAACATCGAAGCCGCGCGCAGTGATAAGCCCGGCTGCCAGGAACCCAAAAGCGGCACGCTGATTTGTGGCAAGGACAACAAATTTCTATCCGGCACGAAGGTGCCGAGCATTAGCCAGTAAACCGGTAAGCGCGCTGAACAGCTCATGAGTGGCGCGATCATCATGGTTGTCATGCGGTCGCGCCGCGAAGCGATGGTGCGTGTTGCCATCACACCAGGAATAGCGCACGCAAAACTGGACATCAAAGGAATAAAAGCACGTCCCGGTAAACCGACTTTTGCCATTAAACGATCCATCACAAAAGCCGCGCGCGCCATGTAGCCTGAATCTTCCAAAACACCGATAAAGAAAAACAATATCAAAATCTGCGGCAGGAAAATCACGACAGCGCCCACACCGGCAATCACGCCATCCACCAGCAAATCGCGCAGCGGCCCTTCGGCCATGCGTGCTTTGACGAAGTCGCCCAGACCTGTCGTGAAGGTTTCAATTTGAGTCATCGGCCATTCCGACCATGAATAGATGGCCTGAAAAACCAGAAAACATAACAAACCGAAAACAACTAAGCCCCAGAAACGATGGGTCAGGATTAAGTCCACCAAATCAGTGAGGCGTGCCGACTTTTCAACCGGACTGCGCTGCACCGAAGCGCGTTCGATGCGCGATAGCAGGGTATAACGCGCCTGGGCTTCAAAAACGTGCGCCGCTGCGGGCGAAAGGCAATGCGGCCCGCTGGCGCCTTCTTCGCGCAAAGCGATGAGTTGCTGCGTCACTTCGCCGCCAAAGCGATTTTGCACGGCAGTAAGTGGCACATTAGAGCACAACAAGCGCAAAGCGATGCCCTGTGCCGCTTGCTTTTCAAAACCATTCGTTTTTAGAGCGCCGGCTAACTGCGCCTGGGCTTTTTGAACATGATCGGGAAGCGGCAAAGCCGGCGGGCGTGGCTGCGTTTGGTCTTCGATGACGCTATCCAAAACCGAGCGCAATTTGTCGAGGCCGATTTCGCGCACGGCGACACATTCCACAACCGGCACGCCCAGTTCGCGCGATAACAGTGCTGCATCTATGGCCTTGCCGTGCGTTTTGGCAACGTCCGTCATGTTCAGCGCGATAACCGAGGGCAAGCCCAATTCCAGAATTTGCGTGGCTAAAAACAGGTTGCGTTCGAGGTTGGAAGCATCAACGACTATAACGACGGCATCAGGTAATAGATCGCCATGCAAGCCCAATAAAACATCGCGCGCGATGGCTTCATCCGGCGATTTTGGCGACAGCGAATAGGTGCCCGGCAAATCCAAAAGCAGCGCCTCACCGCCATGCAGCGAAAGGCGCCCTTCTTTTTTTTCAACCGTGACGCCTGGATAGTTGCCGACGTGCTGCTTGAGGCCGGTCAAGGCATTGAAAAGCGTAGTTTTGCCGGCGTTGGGGTTGCCGGCTAAGGCGATGCGCCGCGTCGGCGTGGCTTTCGACAACGAGGAAGAACGGCGAGGAGAATCAAGAACGGCCATTTGAAAACATTCAATAGAACGCGGAACTTCGTTACGCAGAAACGGCTTTGATTGACGCAGAAAAGAAAGTAGCAGGCGCGTCATTCTGAGCGCAGCGAAGAATCTAACATGAAATGGGTTTTACCCTTAGATTCTTCGCTGCGCTCAGAATGACAACGCTTTTATGTTTCTTATAAGTTCATCTTCAAAAATCCGCGTTTATCAAAGCCGTTTCTGCGTAACGAAGGCTCCGCGTTCTATTTCCAAAAATTAATCGCAAAATTCGCAATGCACGTTGTTGGCAGCGGCGCGGCCAATGCCAAAGCGCGCATTGTCTACTTTGACCATCAAAGGGTCACCATCGCGCAGGATTGTTACACGCGCGCCTTCGCGCACGCCTAAGTCACGAAGACGCGCCGCTTCGGTTTCATCGCCAGCCAGGGCCGTTACTTGCAAAGTTGCGCCTGATTGGCCGCAGCAAAGCGAAGTGCAATTCAACTCGTGCTCCTGGTGGAGCCGATTGGCCCGATGGCGCTTTTGGGCGCGTAGGCGAGCGCGCAGTCGCAGACGTCTCATCATCATTTTGCTTCCGGTGCTTCAGGCGTTGCCGTTAAGCGGCCATGACGCG
>DASWNL010000522.1:0-2663 GCA_036399215.1 Abditibacteriaceae bacterium | reverse complement strand
GCACTCTGTTTGATAACTATTCGCATTAGCGCCGCGAAAGAAACCAACCGCTTTGCAGCATACTAATAACCTGATCTTGAGCGCGATTCTAAGCACCTGACAAATAAAGCGAAGAGAACAAGCTCAAGTTTTCACGCTTACCCATAATACTGTTTTGATAAATCTGTTTTGATCTCAGCGCACCTCTATGGACATCTCGTATGGATATTTCGTTGGCAACCCCGGCTTTATTGTTTCCCGCAGTCTCTTTGCTCCTATTGGCCTACACCAACCGTTTTCTGGCGCTGGCTCATCTGATTCGCACGCTGCACGCCAATCATAAAATCGAACCCGATCCGCTCATCGTCCAGCAGATACAGTTCTTGCGTCATCGCGTGGTGCTGATTAAGAATATGCAAGCCACCGGTGTCTTCAGCATCTTCCTCTGCGTTTTGTGCATGTTCCTGCTTTTTGCCGGCTATCAGAGAGCAGGTCAATTGGTTTTCGCTTTGAGCTTGATTTTTCTTATGCTTTCTCTCTCCCTATCCCTGCGGGAAATTCAAATTTCAGTTAACGCGTTGAATCTCCAAATCAGTGACCTGGAGAAGCAGGAGAATCGAGAAGACAAGCAGTTAGGAGATACAAAAGGATAAGCGCGTAAAAACAAAATGATGGGCGCAAAAACTGTTTTCGACTTTATCACTGAGGCTTAACCTGTTGCTTGTTAGAGTGTGATTGAGAGTAAATTGGCTGTGTGCCATAATTTCAAGAAAGGGCAGGCAAAATGTGTTTCATCAAGCTATGAAAACCTATCTAAATGCTTTTTCAGGATTTCTTTTTTCAGGATTTCTTTGCTATGTTCTGCTGCTTGCACCCGTTGCGCCATTGGCTGGGGACAAGTCAGCTTTAGCGCGCCAGGCTCCTCATAAGACTCCTGATATTCGCTCCAGTAAATTTCGCGTGCGCGTCAATGGACGCTTCCATTCCGGCACCTTGGTGCAAGTGCATCTCGATACAGTGCGCGTCAAAGTGGGGTTGGGACGCAATCAGGTGGGCCTCACCGAACCTCTGGCCTCGATGGCTAAACGACACAATGCTCTGGCTGGTATCAACGGCTCCTATTTTCAAGCCTATAATGCGGGGGCGCACAAGCCCCCGGTTATGACTCTTATCACCAATGGCAAAGCGGTTTTCACCGGCAACATTGGCACAACTTTGGGCTTTACGGCGCAAAATGGAGTGCGCATGGATAAGGCTACCGATGTATTGAGCGCATTGAGCACTCACTCTTTCAATAAGGGCGATTTCGATACAAGCTCGAATACGGGCGAGACAGATGCTGTTTCGGCTTTTTGGCCCCGTGTGCAGGAAGGCGTAGGTTGCGGGCCGCGTTTGGTGACCGATGGGCAAATTACACTCGATTTACGCGGTGAGAAGTTCTCCGACCCCAAGGTGCTGGTTTTGTCTACGGCACGCAGCGCCGTTGGCCTGACGCGCGACCGCCGTTTGTTGCTGGTCACTACATCAGGCACTATTCCCCAACTGGCCGGTATCATGAAAGCTTTAGGCGCCTATCAGGCGATGAATCTGGATGGAGGCGCTTCCAGTGGTTTATGGCTACGCGGGCGCTATTTGCGCTCACCGGGCCGGAATCTGAGTAATTGCCTGCTCATCCTGCCGCGTTAAATCAAGGCACATACCAGATTGGAAAAATGGGTCTCAGGGTTTGGCGCGTAGCGGGGCACTGACTTCGTCAAGGTGCTCCAGAATCTCTTGATAGGAACCCAACGCAGTAGTTTCGTAGTAAGGGACAGAACGATCTGAACAGAAGGCTTTCACTATCTGTTGCAACTCGCGCATACGGTTACGAGGGACTGAAGGAAATAGGTGATGCTCGATTTGGTAGTTCAATCCACCAAAGAGGAAATCAGTAACCGGATGCGCTTTGATGTTGCGAGAGGTGAGAACCTGGGAGCGCAAGAAATCTTTGCGGGCTTCGCCTTCCATTACCGGCATACCCTTATGATTGGGGGCAAACACACTACCAAGAAAGATGCCCCAGGAAAACTGATGCACAATTATCACGGGTATAGCCCACCAGTGAAGCAGGCTAAACAGCAATCCAAAGTAGAGAATATAATGGATGGCGATGAGAAGAACTTCCATTGCACGCGTTTTGAAGGCGTTTTGCAATATGAACTTGATGCTCCCGCACTTGAGGTTAAGCCCCGCTAAAGAAAGTATCGGAAAGAAAAAGTATTTTTGATGTTTGACAATGAACCGCTTAAAGCCATGCTTGTCGTGCAACTGCCGGTGGTCAAAGGCCAAGACCGGATATTCCATGTTAGGATCATGCTCCAGGTCATTGGTGTGACTGTGGTGTCTATTGTGATCGTCCATCCACCATGTGAAGCTGACACCGGAAACAAGGTTTGCCACAAAGTAGCCGATAAGATCGTTGCCGCGCGTGGTGCGAGCAATCTGGCGGTGTCCGGCATCATGACCCAAAAACGCTACCTGAGAAGAAGCAAACCCCAGGAAGATAGCGTTCAGCAGTTGAAGCCACGGGTTGTGGAGCGTCAATAACAATAGTCCGCTTAAACCCAGTAAGCCGAAGGTAAGCACAGACTTATAGATGTAGAATCCGGTCTGTTTTTTTAACAAGCGTTTCTCCACTACGATCC
>DASWNL010000521.1:0-7098 GCA_036399215.1 Abditibacteriaceae bacterium | reverse complement strand
CAAGGAATCTATAAGTGCTGCCCAACTTCCAACCGTAGCTCCACATGCTTTTGCCGCCGGTGCCTTCGCCGCCAAAGCGCGAAACTTCAACGCCCTCGCCCTGACTCAAAACTTCGACGCGCTTTTCAGTCGCTACAGCATTCGGATTATCGCCAACTGTCGGGTCCCAAACCGAAAAGATAACCACCTTCTTAGCATTGCTTAACTCTTGAATGCCAAAATAACCGCGATGAAAACCGCACGCCATGAAATAACTGCCAGGGGTTGATTCTTCAATCGTCGCTTCGTTGTAAAACAGCGTGCCTTCGGGCGCCGGATAACCCAAATGCACAGACCGAGCCGCTTTGGGATTGATGGCGGGGTTGGCTTGAATTTGTTGGCTCACGAAGATGATTAAAGCTATAAGCGCCGAGAAGGTCTTCGTGAAAAACATAAAGTCACAAGTTCTCATTTCAATCGTAGTCCTCGAATTCGATTTTTAGCTTCTTAGCAATTTCATTGAGTGTGCTTTGCTCTGTAGCGCCCGCAAAAACTTGCCAATCTCCATCCCACTCGGTGAAACATAAGGCGCAGCCCGATTGATGATAAGCACGTATCTCTGTGACCTCGCCCACAAAATTCCACTCTTTGTCCAGTTGCGTGCGGATTTGTGGTTTAACCACCGCGCTGCCACAGAAAGGCATCGCGCCCCCAAAAGTAGCCTCAAAGTGCAACATGGTCATCAAAAATTTGGAACAACAAGCAGAAACTTCATCCCAGGCCAAAGGCGCTGCATTGGTTGCTTGAAAAACAGGTGGGTCTTCGACTTTTTCCAGTTCAACGCCCCACAACACTACAGCCTGATTTTCTTCCATGAAAACCAATTTTCCATCATCAAGACACCATTCTTCCAGTGAAATGAGGCGGTCAAAGACTCCAAAGAAGTCATCGGCCCGTCCTGCTACACGAACGAAGTCTTTGAGTGATGCCGGTAAGACACATGATAGACGAGTTTCTACAGCAATGATTTCTTCCTCTGAAATGGCATCTTCGTCTTTAAGAGGCCTCCCCAAATTGCTAAAAGCGGCACGATATTGTGAAGTGAAATCTTCCATTTATAACCTCATCTCACTTTTGGCTTCGGCAAACGCATTAAGCGCAAACTGCAAGTCTTTCAGCGAATGAGCGGCGGAGATTTGCACGCGAATGCGTGCTTTGCCTTGTGGCACAACAGGATAAGAAAAGCCAGTGACGTAAACGCCTTTATGCAGCAGAGCATCGGACATGCGCGAAGCTAAAGCCGCTTCGCCCAGCATAAGCGGCACAATGGGATGTGTGCCGGGCAGGATGTTGAAACCGATTTCGGAAATGCCCTTGCGGAAAAACTTTGTGTTTTCTTCCAATCTATCACGCAGTGCGGTTGAAGTTGAAAGCAGTTCTAAAACTTTGAGTGAAGCACCGGCAATCGGCGGCGCGAGGGTGTTAGAAAACAAATAAGGCCGCGAGCGTTGGCGCAGCAGTTCGATGATTTCTTTGCGACCTGATGTGTAACCGCCGCTGGCGCCGCCTAAGGCTTTGCCCAACGTGCCAGTGATAATGTCTATGCGGCCCATCACATTACAATGTTCATGTGTGCCTCGTCCGTGTGCGCCTAAAAATCCAACGGCGTGCGAATCGTCAATCATAACGAGCGCGTTATATTTGTCGGCCAAATCGCAGATGCTTTTTAAATCAGAGATAGTGCCGTCCATAGAAAACACACCATCAGTGGCAATCATTTTAAAGCGGGCATTTTGCGCTTCTTTTAATTTTGTTTCCAAATCATTCGCGTCGTTATTCTTGTAACGAAAGCGTTGCGCTTTGCACAAGCGCACGCCATCAATGATGCTGGCGTGGTTTAATTCGTCGGAAATTACTGCGTCCTCCGGCCCTAAAAGCGTTTCAAACAGGCCGCCGTTAGCATCGAAACACGACGAATATAAAATGGTGTCTTCCGTGCCGAGAAACTCACTGATTGTGGCTTCCAGTTGTTTATGCAAACTCTGCGTGCCGCAAATGAAGCGCACAGACGCGAGGCCGTAGCCCCACTCATCCAAAGCGCGGTGTGAGGCCGCAATAACTTCAGGATGTTCAGCTAACCCCAAGTAATTGTTGGCGCACAGATTCAAAACTTCGCGCCCATTTGCTACTTTGATGTGCGCGTCCTGCGGCGTGGTAATCACGCGCTCATTTTTATAAGTGCCCGCCGCGCGAATACCATCAAGTTGTTGTTGAAGATACTCTTGAAAATCTGAGTTCATAAATAATAGAACGCAAATTTCGGAAATTACCGCCAATCAACGCAAATCTTTTTGAAAGAAAATTTGCGTTGATTAGCGGTAATTTGCGTTCTATCAGTCCTTCCAATTTAAAATGACTTTCCCCGCCCGTCCGCTGTTCATGGCGGCAAAGCCTTGTTCAAATTCGGTGTAATGAAAGCGGTGCGTGATGACCGGCTTGATATTTAAGCCGCCTTGTAACATGACCGTCATCTTATACCAGGTTTCATACATTTCACGCCCATAAATGCCTTTAATAGTCAGCATATTAAAAACGACTTTGTTCCAATCAATAGCGAACTCTTGCGGTGGGATGCCGAGCATGGCGATTTTGCCGCCATGGCACATGTGGTTAATCATTTCATGAAATGCCTGCGCGTTGCCGGACATTTCCAAACCGACATCAAAACCTTCCTTCATGCCCAGTTGCGCTTTGACCTCGCTCAAGTTGCCGTTTTTAACATTGAGCGCAACCGTTGCTCCCATCTGTCTGGCCAACTCCAAGCGATACTCGTTGACATCCGTAATCACCACATAGCGCGCACCGGCGTGTTTGGCGATAGCAACGGCCATAATGCCAATCGGCCCGGCGCCGGTAATCAGCACATCTTCGCCCAAAACATTAAACGAAAGTGCGGTATGAACGGCGTTGCCGAAGGGGTCGAAAATTGAAGCGACATCGCGGTTAATCTCTTTTTCGTGGTGCCAGACATTGGTTTGCGGCACGGCGATGTATTCGGCAAAAGCGCCGGGCCGATTGACACCAATTCCTTGCGTTTCGGCGCACAAATGACGCCTTCCGGCCAGGCAATTGCGACAGTGACCGCAAACCACATGGCCTTCAGCAGAAACCACATCGCCAATATAAAAATCGCGCACATTAGAACCGACTTCGACTATTTCGCCGACAAATTCATGCCCCACAATCATCGGAACAGGAATAGTTTTTTGCGCCCATTCGTCCCAGTTGTAAATATGCAAATCCGTCCCGCAAATTCCGGTGCGATCAACGTGAATTAACACATCATTAATGCCGATGTCGGGTTCGGGCACATCCGCCAGCCACAAACCGCGCTCGGCTTTGCTTTTAACTAATGCTTTCATAGTGTCTGATTATGAATAGAACGCGGAGCTAAGCCATCCTGCCCAGAGGGCGCCCGAAACAGCTTTGATGAGCGCGGGAAAGGGATTAGATTTTAATTCTTAACTTCCGCGAAAATCCGTCGTTTCAGCGTGGCGTAGTTCCGCGTTCTATATTTTGTTTTAGTTCCAGACCACTCCGGCCAGTAGGTCGCCGGTTTCGCGGGCGGCTTCGTATTGATGGGCGATGCGCAGGGCTTCTTCTAAAATCTCTTCCAATTCTGTCATGCTGGAAACGCGGCACAGGCGGTCGCGCAGGCGCGCGCTTTCGGGCATGCCTTTGGTATACCAGGCGGCATGGCGGCGCATTTCGTTCATCGCGGTGTGTTCGCCTTTGAGCGTTGTCAATTCGCGGGCGTGCCACAGTGCGGTGTTGATTTTGTCGTCGGCAGTCGGTTCTGGTGCGTCGCTGCCGTCTTTGAGGAACTGCGCGATTTGCGCGAAGAGGAACGGATTGCCCATCACTGCGCGACCAATCATGACGGCATCACAGCCGGTTTCTTCCAGCATCCGCTTTGCATCCGGGCCGTTATGCACATCGCCGCAGCCGATAACCGGAATTGAAACCTGCTCTTTCACGCAGCGAATCACTGACCAATCGGAATGACCGGTAAAAGCTTGTTTCGCTGTGCGCGGATGAACCGAAACGGCAACAGCACCAACGTCCTGGGCGCGCCGCGCCACTTCGGGGGCCGTGATGTTGTTTTCATCCCAACCGGCGCGCATTTTTACTGTGACAGGCACGCCATGAACGGCTGCGCCTTCAACCGTTGCTTTAATAATCTCTTGCGCCAATTCGGGTGTCTTGAGCAGCAAACAGCCCGCGCCGCACTTGGCAATCTTGGGCACAGAGCAGCCCATATTGATGTCAATGGCGTTTGGTTTGGCTTCCGCGACCATAGTCGCCGCTTCGCGCATGATGGCCGGGTCGCCGCCGAAGATCTGCACGGCAACAGGACGTTCTTCCTCAAAGAACCACGCCAGTTGTTGTGATTTCTCTTTCGACTTTTCGCCGCCCATGACAAGCGCGTTGGACGATACTAACTCGCTAAAACTCATGCCCGCGCCGTAGCGACGACAAAGCAAGCGAAATGGCGCGCTGGTAACACCGGCCATCGGGGCTAAAACTAAATTGGGTTCAACGTGAAATCCTGCAATGTTCATCAAGGCCAGTTTATAGAATCGGGCTTCATAGCGGAATCTGGCCTTCGAGCGCGCCCCAATAATGATCGTGGCTGCGGAAACTAAAAGTGGCTAATTGCAGTGTGGCTTGCAGGGCATTTTTCTTGGTATAGATAGAGCGGATTTTGCGCGCCGAGACTTCTTCGTAGTGCATGTAATCTTGCGCGGAGCGAAAGGGAAACTGTTTTTGCGGAATCTTTTGATCGAGCAGGGGCACGGTTTGCAAATGTAACTGTAGCAACTCGTCAGCGCCCGCTTGCGGGCGGCGCTGAAACAAGCTGTGGTCATGGCGGTGCAATTCAGAAAAGGGATCGGCTTTGTGACTGGTTGTTGCGTAAACCCAGTAATCATCACCGCCGTCCCATAAAGTGACAATAGCAACTTGCAAAGGCAAGCATTTGACGATGCTTCCAGCACCACCTGGCGTTTCGCCCCGCGCGGCTAAGATATTGGCGGCGCAACCATGCTTGGGATGCACAAAAATGCGCCCGAAAGCGCGAACATTTTGTTTTGGTTCGGTATAACGCGGCAAAGTAAAAGGATCGGGAATCGGCGGCGGCGCTTGCCCGGCGGGGCTTGTGGGTAATTGCTGATGTGTGGTTGTGGCAAAAGGGGAATCGCTTTGTGTTGAGTTGGAGGAAAAGTTAGAGGGGCTTAGATCATCAGGCGGAGAATTCGCGGGCATCTGGCGAGCGGTTAAATCCAGCACACGCACAAAACCTTGCGCTTCGAGATCAGCCGTCAGTGCGTTTAAATGAGTTAGATCAATCCAGTCCAGTGTGGAAGGTTCTATCGCGTAGAAGCGATTGATGGAATGAGCCTGTTGCTTGAAAATAGATGAGAGTATCACCAGCCAAACAATGATTAGGGCAACGAGAGCTATCACACTCAATAAAGCAGGGTGCATGGTATTTATTGATGCCTTTCCCAAATCAGGCGCAGGCCTTCAAGTGTTAGTTCCGCTTCAATATGTTGAATGGAATCTACAAGCGGTGCAATCAACTCGGCCAACCCGCCGGTAGCCAGGACGGTGACCTTATTGCCGTCGCGCGCTTCGACTTCCCTTGAACAGCGCGCTACTAACTCTTTGATCAATCCGGCGTAGCCAAAGACGATGCCGGATTGCATCGAATGCACCGTATTCGTGCCTAAGGCACAGGGCGGCGCGGTGATTTCAACACGCGGCAATCGCGCGGCGGCTTGAAACAAAGCATCCGTCGAAATGCCGATGCCCGGTGCGATGGCGCCACCTAAATAATGCCCATCGTGCGAAACGGCATCTATGGTTGTGGCCGTTCCCAGATCAACGACGACAACCGCGCCGTATTTTTTCCAGGCGGCTAAACCATTGACCAGACGATCCGCGCCAACTTCGCGGGGCCGGTCGTAATCGTTGATTAAACCTGTATCGGTATCCGGCCCGATGACGAGAGGTTCGCATTGTATATAATCGCGGGCAAAGCGGGCTGCCTGTGGCGTAAGCGAAGGGACAACGGAAGAGATTGCCACGCCTCGTAAATCAGCGAAAGCAAAGCCTTTGTTTTCGAGAGCGATCTTCAGAAAAACGGCGAACTCATCGCCGGTGCGGTCGCGTTGCGTGGACAAGCGCCACTGCGCGCGCAAATGCGCGCCGTCAAAAACACCGGCCACGATATTGGTGTTGCCAATGTCGAGAGAGAGAAGCATAACGGCAATTAATAATTTTGAATTTTAAATTTTGAATGATCGGTTTTAATTCAAAATTTAAAATTCAAAATTATTAATTCTCTGTGCTTTCCGGCACGGCCTGGGCAGCGGCTTCAAAGCCGACTTTAGAGTGCGTGCCGTCGCAAAAAGGCTTGTGCGTCGAAGCGCCGCAACGGCACAGGTAGCACTTCTTTTTGGTTTTGATAACCTGACCGTCCAGCCCAATCATTTCAATTTCGCCCACGACTTCATAGGGGCCTTCAGGCAACATCTCGATACGGACTTTTCCAGGTTCGATTTCTGTGGACATGAAAGTTCTCCTTTGGATTACTCGTCTTCATTCTTGCTGTGTAAGGAATCTTCATCCGAAGTGTTTTCGGTTTTTGCTTCCGGCGCTTCGACGCGGCGCGGCCTGCTTCCAGAGGTAACGGAAAAAGCGGCTTCGAGTTTGATCTTCGCGATGTGCGGCGATAATAGTTCGCAACGCAGCGTATCGCGTTCAGTCCCGGAAATAGCGCGCCCATGCATCACCTGCAAATAGGCCGGACGAATCCACACCATCAGTTCATTGAAGCGCTGGCGATTGAGGCCCTTGGCCCAGTTGATTTCGTGGGCCAGGCGCATCAGAGACAGGCATTCTGTGGCTTCACGACAACCCATGCGCCGCGCATAACGCAAAGCGCCGTAAGCGCGGCCAATGCGGTCACGCGCTTCAATCGAATGGCGCGTGGGCAAAATGGCCCGCGCTTGCCGCTCCATCGTGCAGATTTCCTGGGCGGCGTTTTCCACATCC
>DASWNL010000520.1:0-7181 GCA_036399215.1 Abditibacteriaceae bacterium | reverse complement strand
TTCATAAGCAAATTCTGCTTCAGTTGAGCGGTCCTGAACTCGATAAACATTACCCAAATTATTCAGCGTTTGTCCCTCGCTCACACGGTCACCCAAATTACGGCATATCTTTAAGCTATTCTGATAAATAGCTTCTGCCTCATCCAAGCGACCTTGCAACTCATAAACATTACCTAGATTGTTTAGCGTTACTCCCTCGCCCTGACGGCCATCCAACTCGCGACATATTTTCAAGCTCTCTTCATAAGCAGATTCTGCTTCAATCAAATGACTTTGTGATTGGTAAATAAGTCCCAAATTATTCAGCGTTACTCCCTCGCCTACACGGTTACCCAACTCTTGCAGAATTTCCAAAGTGTCCTGATAAACCCTTTCTGCTTCCGCCAGTCGCTTTTGCAATTGGTAAACATTACCCAAATTACCCTGTGCGTTGGCTTCGCCCTGTTTATCACCTTTTTTCTGCGCCGATTGTAGAGCGATGAGCCACATTGCTTCGCATTCGGCCCAACGCCCGCGCAAACGGAGAAAACCCTCTAATCCATAAGCTACATCAAAGAGCGCCTCGTGCCCCTCGTGCCTCGCCGCGCCTTGAAAAGCCGCCAGAGCGTTGTGCCACTCAGCATCGAGCCAGTGACGGTTGGCGTCGTTGTTGAAGTCTCGGCGAGGCCATGTTTCACGGGCGTAGTAGGCGATGAAATTGTCGCGCAGGGTGGGGCCATGCGGATCGTCGGGCAGTTGCAGGGCGGCGTATTCGCGGGCGAAGCGGTGCAGGCGATAAAAAGTGGCGCGATTGACAATTACAGGCCGCACCATCGAACAGCCGAGCAGCATTTTCAAATCGTGGCCCGCTTCGGTGTGACCGTGAATCTTCGCCAATTGCGCGGCGCTGAAAACATCGGGGAACAGGCCCGCCGCGAGAAAAGTTTGCTGCAAGCGGGGGCCGTTTTTCATGCTGTGCAGTAGATTAAACGACCAGTCCCAGCAGCGCACCATCGTCGAGTGGCGGTAATTGGTGCTTTCATCGTCGCTGCGCACCGAATCTTCCGTCGCAGGCACCAAAACATCGCGCAGGGGCGTGTTTTTCAATTCACTTTCAATTTCCCACAGCGTTTTATCGCCATCGCGGCAACGCGCGGCGGCCAATTCGACGGCCAGAGGCATCGGGCCGCTGTGCGGGTCATTTTCGTCCGCCACCAGCAATTGCAGCACTTTGGGCAGTTGTTCCAATTCTTCGGCATTGAATGTTTTCCCCTGCTGGCGGGCGCGTTCGATGAATAATTCGCGGCCTTCCTCGAATTTCATGCCCGCTTCCAGCGATACGGGATTTTTCAGGTCGTCCACTTCGGCTTGTTGGCGTCCCGTCACCAAAACATAAACGCCGGGAATGGCGCACAAGGCCGCCACCAGCAAGTTCGCTGCTCTATCGGCCACCGATTCGTAGTTATCCAAAAGCAGCAACAGCTTTTTGCCCTGCAAGCCCGCCATCAAATTTTCCAGGGTCGCTTCTTCGGCTTTCAAGCCCAGCGTTTCGCCGATAATGCGCGCTAAAGCATCGCCTCCGCGCCCGGTTTGCCCCGCCATATTGATGAAATGCACGCCGTTATCGAAGGCGCCATACATGCGCAGCGCACAAGCGATAGCCAGACGCGTTTTGCCCATGCCGCCTTCGGCATGAATGGCGACCAGGCGTTCATAATTGTTCGATTTCTTGCCGGTATAATAATCCAGCACTTCGTTTTGCTTTTGCTTACGCTCGACGTAACGATTGCGTGCGAAATCGTAATACTCCTTGAAAACCGCCAGGCCCGGTTCGCGCGATTTCTGTCCGGCATAATAAAGCAGCTCGTGAACCGGCTCCGGCCTGTCCTCGAAACCCTTCATAAAGCGCCCCGGCCATGTAACGGGCTTCACTTCCCACACCTTCAAGTTACCTTCCACTTCACGAAACGCCGCATCCGAAAGAATAATCTGCTCTCCCGCACCCAGCGAGGACACACGCGCTGCCAGATTGGTATCGTTGCCCGGATATTCAATCCAGGGTTCGCTCTTTTCGGGGTCAACCTGCGGCTTTATATTGGCTTCGCTGCGATGAATGCCGATGCGCACCGCCAAGCTGAATTTCTTGCCGTCTTTGGTCGTTGTTATCGGATTGCTGCGCAAGCCTCGTTGAAATTCCAGCATACACTCGACGGCCTGTTGCGTGTGCTGAAAAACCCACATATGCCCATCCCCGGCGCGTTGCGATTCGACACCGCCGTGTTGAATCACTAAGGGCCGCAAGCGCAAGCGATGCTCATCGCGCATTTTTTCTTCGTAGGCTAAGGGCGCTTCGTCATTAAGCAAGCGCGTCAGGCGCGTCGAATTTTCAATATCGGTAAAAACAATAGTAACGCGGTCTTTAGGAAGGTCTTCGCTATTTATATTCATGATTTTCCTTCTATCGGCAACTGCCATAGAGCCAACAATAAGAGCACACCGAAAAACACGGCAATGTGCAACAAAAACACCGACCGCGCGATCCATTGATGCTTAATGCTGGCGACTTTGCTGACTGCATGAACCTGCTTGCTGATGTCGTTGAAAGCCTGCCCAACCTCCGTTTCAGTTTGCAGCACGGCTTCTCTAAATTCTGCAACCGACTCGTGTCGGGCAATTTCTTCAAAGAATATCTGCGAGGCGCGCCTGCCCGCTTCTTGCTGCGGCACGTTGGGTAACTCTGGCGCTTCGTGGCGGCGCTGTTTGTTTTTCATGCGCTCCCACCACTGATAAAGAAAATCCAATCGCCTGTCATCGGGCCATTCGGCATCCAGGCGCAATCGCACGCGCGGCTTGATACATTCAAGCGCACAAATCGCCGACAGCAGTAGGGAAATGCCGAACCCGCTTCCCGTAATAAATATCAGAGGCTGTTTTACAAAAAATGCGTGTTGATCTTTCAACGCTGAAAGGGCCGCGCCAATGGCTACGCCGTTGAAAGTAAGAAGCGCGCCCGCTTTGGCATCAGCAAAACGAATCCATTCGTTAATCACGCCGTAAGAGCGCCACAAACGTTCCGTGGCTGTTTGAGAAGGCAGATTCGCCACTGGCTTTGGAGACGGCGAATTGTCAGGAACACCAGGCCGGATTTCCATGATTGTATAGATTCTACCCGACGCAACAAGCGTAACCACTCTTACCCGGAATTACTTGTGCCTGTTGTTGGCATCCGCTGTATTCTATGGTTTCGAACAAAGTATTGAACTAATAGCACATCGCATTTGATGCGGCTTATATTACTCTCAAACCGAAGGTATCAAAAATGAAACGGCGCAGGATAATGGGCACCACTGAAGAAGCTATTAAGCAGGCAGAACAACAGTTGAAGCGAGTTTTACCGCCATCATTTCGGTAATGGCTACTACAGAATAACGGCTTATCTGCTGATGGCACTTTAATAGTCCGCCAAATCAATAATGGGCAATGGGTTCCAGGTTATTGGGACGAGGAGATTATGTGGAGAAACTATCTTCCTTTTGGAAATGTAGAAGCGGATACGCTCTGCTTTGACTATGCAAGTTCACAGGCTAACAACGAACTGCCTGTTGTCCTGCTCTCACATGAAACCGGAATTCCTATCCCTGTTGCAGAATCTTTTGTTGAATTACTCACAATAATCAAAAATAAAAAACTCAAATTTTAGTTTTTAAAGCTTTGCTTTCGCCTTCGAGTGGCAATCCCGCAGAGCGCCATTCGTCTTTACCGCCTCGATATTCGCGCACGTTACTGTAGCCTAAATTAGTCAAAACATGCACCGCTTTTCGGGCTGCCGGACATGACGGATTCTGGCAGTAAACAACAATCAAAACATCCTTATCCCGCAGGAGTTGGTCTGCGCGTAATGCAATGTCATCAATGGGCAAATGCAAGGCACCGGGCAGATGCGAGTGGCGAAAGTAAGAGTGTGGCAGCACATCCAACAGAATCGGTTTTTCACTGAGGGTTAATAGTTCAGCTAACTCTTCACGCCTGATTTCTTGCGTGGCTTTACTCATCGTTTTGTGCTTTCCATTCTTCGTAAGTCAAGCGCGGCATTTCAAAGTAATCGCGTGTGCGGGTGTAACCGCCAGGGCCATGCATTCGCCCGATAAGATTCATCTTCTCACCCGCCACGTAAAAGCGCCGGGCATCTACCAAATCATCGCGAATCCGCAAATGTAAAACCTCGCCTAAAACGACCCGCGTCTTGCCGATTTCGATGGTGCTGTGTTCGCGGCATTCCAACTGTGCGGGCGAAGCGGCAATGCGCGGCACGCGCACGCGCACCGAAGGCGCAAGCTCCAACCTGGCGGCTTCGATTTCACTTTGTCCGGGCGGAAAATCAGCAGCACTGATGTTCATCTGCACTGCCAGATTTTCATTCACCAGATTGATAACAAATTCTCCGTTTAATCGAATGTTATAAGGCGTATCTTTAGGTGAACCATCAGGACGCCAGGCTGGGCCAAAAGCCACAATAGGCGGATCACTGCCCATCATATTGAAATACGAAAACGGCGCCGCATTCACCACGCCGTTTTCATCTAATGTGGTCACCCAGGCAATCGGGCGCGGCACAACGATGCCGGTCAGCAACTTATAGCGATCTCTTGATGCCAGTTTTTGCAGATCGAATTCCATAATTATCCGCTCAGAAAATCCCGCGCAGCAGCGAAATCGTTAGCCGTCAGGCCATGCCCACCCGCTTGCCAGATTAAATCTACTTCGGCTCCCGCCCGGCGCAGAAGTGCCGCTAATTCTTCGGCATTCTCTGCCGGGATGAGAGGATCGTGAGTGCCCTCACACAATAAAACACGGGCACCTTGTAAATCGGGCGTTTTCTCAGGCACAAGTGGCACCATAGCGCGCAGTAAAACGGCACCGGCTAAGGTTTCAGGATGCAACAGCAAAAGCGCCGCCGCGATATTGGCACCATTGGAATAACCTAACGCCCAAACGTTATTGGCGTCAAAGTTGTATTGAATCGCGGCTTCTTGTATGAATTCAGCCAGTTCCCCGGCCCTCACTTTAATGTCTTCAACATCGAAAACACCTTCCGCAAAGCGACGAAAAAAGCGCGGCATCCCGTTTTCCAGAACAGGGCCACGTGGGCTGAGCAAGGCTACACCCGGCGCTATAGCATGACCTATTTCGATTAAATCGTTCTCATTGCCGCCTGTGCCATGCAACAACAAAAGCACCGGCCCGTTTTCAATTTCACCCGGCTCGAAACGATGAATTACTTGAAGCTCGCTCATGGCAGAATCCCACCTCTTGGCAACTGCAAGCGCGGCAACGCTTGACTAATTTGTTCACGCGAGGCTTCGAGCCACGGCGGCAATTGAAGTTGCGTGCCGAGTTCGTCTGATGCCTCATCGGTAGCAAATCCCGGCTTGTCCGTCGCGATTTCAAAAAGCACTCCACCTGGCTCACGAAAATAAATCGAGCGAAAATAAAAACGTTCCATAACCGGGCTAATATTGGCGCCGAGTTTAGCGATTTTTTCGTGCCATTCTTTTTGCGCCTCGTCATCGGCAACGCGCCACGCCACATGATGCACAAAGCCCGGCCCCATACCGCCGCGCATCGCAGATGACGCCAACACATCCACCCATGCGCCGGGCTGGTTGCCATCGCCAATCTGGAAGCGGGTGCGTTCGCCTTGCGTTTCGATAACCTTCCACTGCATCGCGCCACTTAAAAAATCCTGCGTAAGCGCGGCATCGCTGTGTGTCATGGTCACCGAATGAAAGCCGCGCAAAGCGTATTCGCTTTTGATGCCCGCGCCACCCCAGAAAGGCCGCGACTCGACACCCTCTTGCTCCACGATTTCAATGGCCAAACCATCCGGGTCTTCAAAGGAAAGGACAGGCTTGCCGAATCGCTCAACTGTTTCGGTTGTAACACCAGCATCTTGCAATCGTTCGCGCCAGAAACTCAAAGCACCAATGGGAGCCGCATAAGTTGTAGCTGTTACCAGGCGCGTGCCACGGCGCCGTTCGCGTGATAATTGCGGTGCGTCGGGCCAGGCAAAAAACGTCATCGCGGTGCCGGGCCGGCCCAAATCATCACCATAATACAAATGATACGATGACAGATCATCAAAGTTAATCGTGACTTTCACCAGGTGTTGGCCCAGCAAACCTACATAGAAATCAACGTTCTTTTGCGCATCGCCGGTAATCGCGGTAACGTGGTGAATACCTAAGATTTCTTGTGTCATTTTGCACCTCGCAGGGTTTTAAGACTCTATCACTTTATCCAGCAGCGCCGCTAACTTTTCTTCCGATTGGAAGCCCACCGCCTGATTGACAATTTCACCATCTCGGAAAAATAACAGGTTGGGAAGCCCTGTCACACCATAGCGCGCCGCTAAGTTCGCGTTTTCGTCCGCATCCACTTTTACAACCTTGGCGCGCCCTTCATAGCGCGCCGACACACTCTCCAAAACCGGTGCTAAGGCTTTGCAGGGCGGGCACCAACTGGCCGTAAAATCCACCAGCACTGCACCCTCAGCATTTTCTACTTCACCGGCAAACTGCGACTCATTCACAAATTGCACCTTCGACATCGTTTTCTCCTTCCCTATTTCCAAAACTATCGAACAAGTTGAATAAGGAGGGATTGCGGTTCCAAACAATTATTCGATTGTTTGAAAAATTGCAAAATATTACACTACGTCTTATGAAGAATCTGCATCATCCTGAATTGAAGAATCTACCACTGTCAGTGGTTTTGCACGCACTAAGCGACCCAATCCGTTTAAAAATTGTGCGCACATTGCACAAAAACGGCGAGAGTTGTTGCGGCGGCATCGCGTTGGACTTGCCCAAGCCGACCCAGTCGCATCACTTCAAAGTGCTACGCGAGGCCGGCATTCTATCGGTGCGCGCCGAAGGCACACAGCGCTGCCTGTCACTGCGTAAAGCAGACCTGGACAAGCGTTTTCCCGGCCTGATGGATGCCGTCCTTCAGGCCAAAGCTCCCTTATGACTCTTACTTCTTCATTTCAAAAACCAGATCGTTCTCCGTTTTTGCATCGGGGCGCCCTGCTGCAAAGTCTTCGGTAGCCAGGACAGTCAACCATTGGCCGCCCGCCGTAGTTCTCGCATGAAAACTTTCCTCGGTTAACAGCAGGCGGCAGTTATAACGTCCCGGAGGCAAAG
>DASWNL010000519.1:0-7942 GCA_036399215.1 Abditibacteriaceae bacterium | reverse complement strand
CAGCCTCTAACCTCCAGCCTCTAACCCCTCATGAATATGCTTGTTCCTTACGTCGTTGAAGATACACCGCGCGGCGAGCGCGGTTATGACATTTACTCGCGCCTTTTAAAAGAGCGCATCATTTTGATTCACGAGCCGATTAGCGATCATCTCGCTTCAGTTGTTCAGGCGCAGCTTTTATTTCTCGAAAGCGAAGACCCGGATCGTGACATTGAGATTTACATCAACAGCCCCGGTGGCAGCGTTTACGCGGGCAACGCAATTTACGACACGATGCAGGTCATCAAGCCCGAAATTGCAACGATTTGCACCGGCTACGCCGCTTCCTATGGCGCGGTTTTGCTATGTGCGGGCGCCCAGGGCAAGCGCTATGTCACGCCGCACGCCCGCGTGATGATTCATCAGCCCTCCGGCGGCTTTGAAGGCATGGCGACCGATGCCGAAATCTCCCTGCGCGAAATGCTCAAGCAAAAAGAATCGCTCAACAAAATCATTGCCAAGCACACCGGACAGCCCTATGAAAAAGTCGCTTCTGATGCCGAACGCGACTTCTGGATGGGCGCCGAAGAATCCATCGAATATGGCATGGTTGATAAATTACTGACCCGCGAACTGCGAGGATAAATCTGCAATTTTGAATTTTAAATTTTAAATGTTGAATTGGTTCTGCTCATTCAACATTTAAAATTCAAAATTCAAAATTGTCCCAGAGGGACTTTCTATGCCGATGTTTGGCGAAGACCGCGAGAATTTGCGCTGTTCATTTTGCGGCAAGCGGCGCGAACAGGTCACCAATTTGATCGCCGGGCCGGGTGTTTACATCTGTGTTGATTGCGTTGACTTGTGCAACGAAATCATTGGCCGCGCCGATGATCCCGAAACCAGCGAAGCGCTTGAATCGCTGCGCGCGCTGCCCAAACCCAAAGAGATCGTGCAGGTGCTCGATTCCTATGTTATTGGGCAAGAGCGCGCCAAAAAAAGTCTGGCTGTTGCGGTTTATAACCACTACAAGCGCATCGCCATGCAGGAAGCCGGTGGGCGCGACGAGATTGAACTCGAAAAAAGCAATATCCTTCTAATCGGCCCAACCGGTAGCGGCAAAACCCTCCTCGCGCGCACCTTAGCGCGCATGTTGAATGTGCCGTTCACTATCGCCGATGCCACCGCTTTAACCGAAGCCGGCTACGTTGGAGAAGATGTCGAAAATATTCTGCTCAAGTTGTATCAAGCCGCTGATGGTGACATTGAAGCGGTTCAGCGCGGCATTATTTACATTGACGAGATAGACAAAATCTCGCGCAAGGGAGAAAACCCTTCAATCACGCGCGATGTATCCGGCGAAGGGGTGCAGCAAGGCCTTTTGAAAATCTTGGAAGGCACCATCGCCAACATTCCGCCACAGGGCGGGCGCAAGCATCCCAACGCCGAATACATTCAAATTGATACCTCCGGCATTCTGTTCATCTGCGGCGGCTCCTTTGAAGGCATAGACAAAGTCATTGAGCGACGCACCAATGAATCAACTCTGGGCCTGCGCTCTACACCAAGCAGCAAAATTAAAGATTCATTGCAACGCGCTCAGTTGTTGCGTCATGTTACGCCGGACGATCTTGTAAAACACGGCTTCATTCCTGAACTCATCGGACGTTTGCCGGTTATTACTACACTTGACCCGCTGGATGAAGAAGCGATGATTTCGATTCTGACCGAGCCGAAAAACGCCCTCACCAAGCAATACAACAAGATGCTGCAAGCCGATGGCGTGGAAGTGAAGTTCACCGAAGAAGCTCTCAAACTCATTGCCCAGCGCGCCATGGAACGCCGCACCGGCGCCCGCGCCCTGCGTTCAATTCTCGAAGAAACGATGATGAACGTAATGTATGAAGTGCCTTCGCTGCGCGGCATCGCGCAATGCCTGGTTGATGAAGAAACTATCCGCGAAAAACGCGACCCCAAACTCATCACGCGCGAAGAGATGCTGCTCAAAGGCGAAGAACCCCGCGCCGAAAAACGCGCTCTGAACAAGCCAACCCGCAAGCCCAAAGCAGCGCCGCCCGATTACGACAATGAACCAGCAGAAGCCGCATAAAGCAAGGCCCGCCAATCTATTTTGGCGGGCTTTATAATGTGCGTTTATGGTTGGTTCTCTCTGGGTGTATCCTTTTCTAAATCCCAAAGCACAGACCCACTTTGTAATATCAAAGTGCTCAGTGCCGCTTCGATGCTATCACCTAACAAGTAATCTTCGTAGCCACTGCTAAATACACGCTTATTCTCATCCATGAGAAAAACGCTTGAAGCCTCATGTTGCCAAATTTTGCCGTCTTTTCCCATGCCCCCACTAAAACCCAGAGGATAAACGCGACAGTGCAGGCTATCCTGGTATTCCTCAAGCTCTTCCTCTGGCCAGTAAGAATACCAAGCCTCTGCCGGATTAATACAGAAAGGAGATCGCACGCGCCAAGCTACATATGGCGAGTCTGAAAAATAAAGATTGCCAAACTCTTCTATTGCTTGTTGCGCTGCCGGAAAGAGTGGGCACCGAAGGCGCGAACAGTAAATTCCAGCAGCATCTATTTTACGACCAGGAAACCAACCTGCTGTCCGCAGCACATTTTCTACTTCGGGTAGAAACGGGAATTGCATAACAAATACTTTGACACAAATATTCAAAACCAACGGTATAACTCAGACGCCGCGCACCCTTTCGCGCATACTGAAAGCGTGACTTCTTTTGTTTCCCGCGAATTGGAAGGTTGGGGGCGTTTTCCAACCCAAACCTGCCGTGTGGCGCGGCCCGAAAAGCGGCGCGCTGTTGGCACGGCGGCATTAAATAACGATGTGCCGAATATTATCGCGCGCGGTTTGGGACGCGCTTATGGTGATGCGGCTTTGAATGAAAACTCCGGCGTGTTGCTCAATGAAAAATTGGGGCGCTTCCTCCATTTCGATGAGCAAAGCGGAATTCTTCATGCCGAAGCGGGCGCTTCTTTCGCTGATATTTTGCAAACCTTTGTGCCGCGCGGCTGGTTTTTGCCGGTTGTGCCGGGCACCAAATTCGTCACTCTCGGCGGCGCCATCGCTTGTGATGTGCATGGAAAAAATCACCACCGCGATGGCTGTCTCTCCAACTTCATCGAAGAGGTCGAACTGCTTACTGCTAATGGACAAACGCGGAGATTAACCAAAGAATCGCCAGATGAGTTTTGGGCCACAGCGGGTGGCACGGGCTTAACCGGCGTCATTCTGAGCGCAAAAGTGCGGTTAGTGCCTATCGAAAGCGCTCAGATTGCCACTACTTACACACGCACGCAAAATCTCGATGAAACTTTAGCCGCCTTTGGCACGGATGACCGCTTTCAATATTCCGTTGCCTGGATTGATTGCCTGGCAAGCGGCGCCAATTTAGGTCGCTCAGTTTTGATTCGCGGTAATCACGCTAATAAAAACGAATTGAAATCTGATAATCCCCTGGAATTTTCGGAGCCGCGCGGCAAAAAAGTGCCGCTGGATTTTCCTGATGGTGCATTAAATCCACTTTCAGTCAAAGCCTTCAACGCGCTTTATTACGCGGCGCATCCCGATGCGCAAAAGTTAGTTGGTTTTGAGCCGTTTTTCTGGCCCCTTGATGCCGTTTCAGGTTGGAACAAAATTTATGGCGCACGCGGTTTTATTCAGTATCAGTGCGTGCTGCCTTTTGAAACTTCGCACAGAGGTTTAGTGAAGCTGCTCGAAACAATCTCTCAATCAGGTCAGGCTTCGTTTCTGGCGGTTTTAAAGACCTTTGGCCCCTCCACACCTTCACCACTGGGCTTTCCCCTGCCCGGCCACACACTGGCTTTAGATATTCCGGCAGGAGAAAACATCGTCGAATTCGCCCGCGCCTTGGATGCCATTGTGATTGATCACGGAGGGCGCGTTTATTTAGCCAAAGACGCCACATTGGAAGCAACAACTTTTCGCAAAATGTATCCGCGCCATGCCGAATTTGAAGCTGTAAAATTGAGTCTTGATCCACAAAATCGCTTTCAATCATCACTTTCCAGGCGACTGCAAATTGGAGGTGGCAATTGAAGCCAAAAACCTTCGGCAAGGGCTGCCGCGTTTTGATTTTGGGCGCAACTTCGGGCATCGCACAGGCCTTAGCGCGCGAGTTTGCGCGGCATGGCTTCGAGTTGGTTTTAGCAGGACGCGACGGGGAAGAACTGGAAATTATTCAAGCCGATTTGCGCGTGCGCTTTGGAGCGCATAGCGACATTATCGAGTTTTCCGCGACGGACTTTGACTCACATCCAAACTTCTGGCAGAGTTGCGGCGAAATTGATGGCGTGGTTTGTTGCTTTGGCTTGATGCACACGCAAAGTGAGGCCCAAAACGATTGGCAAACGGCTCACGAAATGATTGAAGTCAATTACTCGGCTACTGTTTCAATTCTCAACATCGCCGCCAACGATTTTGAAATGCGCGAACGTGGCTTTATAGGTATTCTCTCCAGCGTAGCCGGTGACAGAGGCCAAAAGCGCAACTACATTTACGGCTCTACCAAAGCCGGTGTCTCGACTTACGCCGAAGGCTTGCGGACGCGTCTTTTCCCCTCCGGTGTTTCTGTTACCACCATCAAACCCGGCCCGGTGGATACCGGTATGACTTTTGGCCTGGATAAATTGCCGCTTTTGGCTTCGCCCGAAAAAGTAGCGTCGGATATCTATCGCGGTCTGCGCCGCAAAGCCGATGTGGTTTACACACCCGCTCCCTGGCGCATTATCATGGGGCTTTTGTGCTTGGTGCCGGCTTGGCTATGGAAGCGCAGCAAGCTATAGCTTTATCTCCAGGGTAACAACAAAAAGGGCGGCCATTTGGCCGCCCTTTTTTAACGATAATAACTAATCTGCGTGTTTGGGGCATTAGCTGCCAGAAAGGAAACCTGTGACCCGTTATACCACTTAACATGACCATCAACTAAGAGGAAGTTAGCACCATCTAAGTGGCGCCCTTTATTAGTGGTTGCCGCGTTAGTGCCGACTCCATCACGATATTTTCCCGTTGCATAGCCCGAAGGGACTCCATTGTAAGCAGTGCCGCAACACTGATCGGCGTTAGCGTTATCCAACCACGCCAGGTTATCGCCAAAGTCAACAGGAGACTTATAGTCGCCAACTTCGGAGTCGTTCGACAATACCACGTTGTATCCCACAAGCGCTTCCGCGTTCATGACTCTCTTTGAAACATAGTCTAAGTCCGCTAAATTTCTGGCAGCCACGAAAGTGTTAAAGGCATAGGACATGGCAGCAGCCCCAGGTTGAGGGGTGCCTTTGGCCCTGTCATTGGGGCAGGAAAACAATTGAGCGGATTTGGTGTAAGGGCGCAGCATACCGGCCCAGCCAATGCCGCGACGGTTGGCACCGCTGTTCAGGCCATAGGGAAACATTTCATCGAAGTCTTGCGTATATTGCGCCATTGCTAATCCAATCTGCTTCATATTGTTTAAACAGGCGGATTTGCGGGCATTTTCACGAGCGCGGGCGAAAACCGGAAAGAGAATCGCAGCGAGGAGAGCTATTATCGCTATGACGACAAGCAACTCGATCAACGTAAAGCCTTTGCGATTAGAACCGGTTTTTGTTTGAGACGTGTTTTGCAGAATTTTTGTAGTCATGGCAGGGAATCCTTCAGCAAATTTTATTGACTGCATTATACCCATTAATGCAGGCTAATAAACGGGACAATCGGTTAGCTATATTTAAGCGATTTCTATCATTGCATGGCCTACGAGTTTTGGCACCACAAAATGCACGCGCCCATTATGCTGCAAGAACTTTAAAGACTCGCCCGCAGGCACTAATTTAACGCTCTTGGCTTCGCCTGCAATGCTGACGCGCACATCGAAAAGTGGAATCACATCTTCAATAATGTCGAAGGCCTGGCCGCGCCGTTCGGGAATGTAATGCAGCAAATGCAAAATGCGCCGTGCTTCCTGGGATTGTTCATTCAGTGCGGATAAAAGTGATGATGGCCCTTCGATTTGCACCAATTTTTCCGGCAAGAGCAGATCAATGGCGTTGGAAACCAGTTGCTTGCACCAGCGCGGCGCATTGTTTTGATATTGCGCGAAAATCGGATGCGCGAAATAAATCACACGGCCCTTTTTAGTTACGCCTGGATAAGACTGCTCGCCTTTGCTGGGCGTGTGGCGATGTGAACAAAAGTGACGCCAGGTGCGGTTAAAATAAGGGATTTCAATATGTGATAGAACCTGCGCACCATCCTGCGCCTCCACTTCCAAAGCGCGCATATACATAACATGGCCGGTATCAGGCAAACCGTTTTTCAATTCTCCCGGAACAATAAAATCGGGCGAAAACGGCGCGTCGTTTTTAAAAGAAACGCCCCAGGTTTTAGAGGTAAATGCCGCGCCATCGAAACCTAATCCCGAATGATACGAAGCGATGACCGAGCCGCCGTCGGCCAGGTAATTCTCCAGTTTTTCGGCCAGCGCCTCATCAACCGGCACTTCATCAGGAAGAATCAGCAACTTATAGCCGCTAAAATCGCGCTGCGTGTCCAGAATATCGAACTGCAAACGCAGTTCTTGTAACATGCGCACCGCACCCATCACCGAAGGCACATCGCGGTCGCTTTTGGCATTAAAGGCGGCGCGCTGCATCACAAACTCTTCGGGTGTTAAAACGCCGATTTCATTGAGGGATTGCGCGCCCTTGCACCAGGCTTCTTTTTGTTCGACTTCCGTATAAACGCCGCCGATTAAATCGTAGGTAGCTTCGTCAATTTTGCCTGATGGATGCAACTGATCGCCAATAGAACACTTGGCGCCTAAAGCCAACATTTGAAAACACTCAAACTGCAAAGCCGCGGGGTTTTTGAACGAGTGAAAATCGCCCCATGACGTATGAAACTTGCCGGTCATGCCCAGACAATCTTTATTAAGGCCGCGCGCATAACGCATGGTTTGCGGGAAGTGTAGATAGCCCCAACCGCCCGATGGCAGCGATTCCAATTCCCAGTGCGAATAAGCCGCCTGTGCGGTGCGATGACGTGGGCCAACGTGGCCTGAATTATAAAACAGCGTGCAATCTTTGGAGTAACCGCGACAAAACTCGGTCATCTCCAGTGCCCATTCATCATGCACTTTGGCCGCGAAGCGCTGCCGGTCACCTTCATCTTCAGGATTAAAGCCCTGATTATCCATCGCATCCAGCCAATGCATGGCAACCGATTGGCGGTTTTGCACGATGTCGAAAAAGATGCCGTCCACCGGCATGGTTTCAAATAGTTCTTTAACGTGGTCATAAAGAAACTGCCGGTAGCCGGGATGAAACACATCCAGGTTGCGATAAAAACCGGCATCGAACGGCTTGGTGCCGTATTCGCGGCCTTCCTGGTCAATCATCAGCCAATCGCGCTGGCGGTCAGCGGTGTATTCGTCCCACTGAACAGTTGTATAAATCGGCACACGAATACCGCGCTTGTGGCAGGCTTCGATCTGCTCGATGAGTAAATTCTTGCGCTCCAAATGCGGATGAATGCGCTCCGGGTTGGTTTTGGAATCGTAATAAATGTAGCCGTGATGGCAACGGGCAAAGCAGGTTATCGAATTCACTCGCGCTTTTTCAAGCGTCTGGGCGAACTCTTCGGCGTCGAAATCGGCACCGATACCGGGAATGTTTTCACTGGTATGAAAATCGAGATGAATCTGGCGGAAATTCAATTCTTGCATGGCTTCTTGCATGAAATCCTCTGGCAATTTTTAGGCAGCGCCGCATATTTTAACAGTTCTATTCCTTCTATCCTGCATTCTTTTCAAAGCCAATCGGAACCGAATGTGTCAATTTTCCGTTTTGATTCGCTATGCGGTGATTTGTTAGAATCATCGAAACTTTTGTATTGTCGTTAGCCCACTGCGAAGGAATCTACATGAAGCCGA
>DASWNL010000518.1:0-1851 GCA_036399215.1 Abditibacteriaceae bacterium | reverse complement strand
GTTACGTTCGGCGGTTTTGCGGGTTTACTGGGATGGGCAGGCGAATCCGGCAATTTGGGCGCCTTTAGGGGATTTTTTCGGCGCCGCGCCCGGCTACGCGAAATATAAAACATTGCCGCTTGGCATGAGTGGCGAAGGCTTTTATTCGTTTTGGTATATGCCGTTTCGCAAGGCGCGTATCGAGATTGTAAACGAGGGCCAAAAATCGTTGCCTGTGCAATGGACGATTAAGCACGCGCCGCTTTCGCGGCCTATCGAAACTTTAGGTCGCTTTCATGTGAAATGGCATCGCGATTCGATGTTGCCGGATGCCAAGAAAACCGGGCGCGTCATTGACTGGCCGATGCTTTCCACGCACGGACGAGGCCGCTATGTCGGTGTGATGCTGCACATCTGGAATCCGCGCGGCGGCTGGTGGGGCGAGGGCGATGAAAAGTTCTGGGTGGACGGCGAAAAGTTCCCGTCCACGCATGGCACAGGCTCGGAAGATTATTTCGGCTATGCCTGGTCGAGCATGAAAATCTTTAATCAGGCTTTGCATAGCCAGCCCAACTCCGATCCGCGCCCCGGTAATAACTCGGTCAATCGCTGGCATCTTGCGGACAACGTGCCCTTTCAGTTCTCGTTTCAAGGTGACATCGAAAAATACTGGCCCAACGCTAAGCCTACGTTGTATGCAGCAACAGCCTACTGGTATTTGCAGGAAGATGGCAGTGATCCTTATGGCTACGCACCGCTGGAATCGCGTTTAGGTTATTTTTCCAAACCGCCGCTTACGCCGCGCATTAAGGGTGCGCTTGAAGGCGAAACCATGAACGTGCTAAATATTAGCGGTGGCAAAACCCAGGCGCAGGACATGAGCGAGTTTGGAGGCGACTGGAGCGATCTTTCACAATTATGGTGGACACAATCCAAGCCTGGCGACAAATTAACTTTCGCTTTCAATGTGCCACAAAGTGGGCGTTACAATCTCAAAGCGAACTTTACCAAAGCCAGAGATTACGGCATCGCGCAGTTTTGGGTGGACGATGAAAAATTGGGCACTCCCATTGATTTTTACGATCCGAATGTGATTCCTACAGGCGAGATTACTCTTGGCTCACGTGAATTATCGGCAGGCGAGCATAAGTTCACCATTGAAATCGTGGGCGCCAACGAAAAGGCCGACAAATCTTATATGACCGGCTTCGATTACTTGCGCTTAGAACCCGTAAAGTAACGCTCGGAATGACAGAACTCTCATACATATGCAAACCATCGTGCAGATTTCTCTCGATATAGTTTCAATTCCTGAAGCCATTGAAACAGCACGAATGGCTTTGCGCGCGGGCGTAGATTGGCTCGAAGCGGGCACGCCTTTAATCATTGCCGAAGGCATGAACGGCGTGCGTGCGCTACGCGAGGAGTTTCCCGATGTGCCGATTGTCGCCGATTTAAAAACCATGGACGGCGGTTATCTCGAAGCGGAACTGATGTTTAAGGCCGGTGCCACTCATGTTGTTGTGATGGAGCGCGCCCATGAAGAAACCATTAAAGTTGTGGTGCAAGCCGGGCGCGATTTTGGCGTCAAAGTGATGGGCGATAACTTAGGTGCGCCGGATATGGTGGTAGCTGCCAAACGTTTGGAAGATTTGGGCTGCGATTACGTGATTCATCACATCGGTTACGATGAACGGCGTGGGATCGCGGCGCGTGGCGAACGCGCTCCGACACCACTTGACCAACTACGTGAAGTGGTTCAAGCTGTGAACGTTCCGGTGCAAGCCGTCGGCGGTTTAACGATTGAGCAGGCGATTTCAACGCCCGAATACGGCGCCCCCCTCGTGGTTTTAGGTGCGCCACTCGCTATTG
>DASWNL010000517.1:0-16908 GCA_036399215.1 Abditibacteriaceae bacterium | reverse complement strand
CCACCACCCGCAAGCGGGTTCCCGGCGCGGGAATGACATCTATCTTGACTCTTAAATCCGCTATTAATTCTACTTTTAATTTTTAGCCCAGTGGTTATAAACGGAACATAGTTTGTTTCTAAAAAATCACGCCACGCACTTCGCGGTATTGAATGCCCTGGCTTTCGCATTTTTCAACGACATCGCGCACGGCGCCGTTGCCCACCGAAGGCATAGCGATGACGACTTCATCAATTTTGTGTTGTTCCATAAGCGGAACAAGCTGTGCGCACGATCCTAAAACGCGCACGCCATGAATCGAAGCGCGATGTTTGCGCGGGTCATCGTCCACAAAACCAACCGGCAAAAGCTGCAAAGCGGTGTTATTGAGCATTTCGCGCACGGCCAGTTCTCCGGCATCTCCGGCGCCCACAATAAGCACGCGTCGCGCCCGGTCATTGCGAACCGCAAAGTGATAACGAAGTGCTTTAAGGCCCAGGCGCATCCCGCCCGCAGCCACTAAAAGCAAGGCGAAGTAAGTAAAGGGAGTTGAGCGCGGAAACCACCCAAACGGCTGCACAATCTGTAAGATAGCCCACCAGGCCACTGTGCCAAAAAAGACGCCTCGTGTTAAGGCTCCTAAATCACTGACCGTCGCATAGCGCCACAAAGCTTGATACAAGCCGGTGCCGGCAAAGGCAATCATCTGGCAGGCAGCCACATAAGGCATGGTTAGGGATAGAACGCGCGCTTGCTCCGGCCCCAATTGGCCGTCGAACTTCAGCAAAAACGCCCCTGTATAACAGGCGCAAATCAAGCCAAAATCAAGCAAGGCTTCGGCAAAGCGGCGCTTGTGCAAAATCACGCGCGATAGCACCGTCTTGGTGCCTCTTTCGCGCGCTTTTTGGCGGGCGCGCTCGTATTCCTCGTCCGAATAGGTCTGCACCTCGCCCAAAAACTGTCCAAACACCAAAAGCCCGGCTAAGGAAAGCAGAGTGAGGATTGAGGTCATCCACAAATCGTGATGCAGAATGCCCCACAGGGCAATCAGGCCGAACCACAAAGTGATGCCGTATAAATACAAAACGGCGCGGCGCTCGGTTAAGCCCAGCATCACTAAGCGGTGCGAAGTATGATCGCGACCGCCCTGTGAAATGGAACGACCATGCAAAACACGATTGACCGAAACGAAAACCGTATCGAATAAGGGCGTCGCTAAAACTAAGGTCGGCAGGATGAGAGCGGTGAACATGTTGCCTGATAACAGGCCGCTACTGCCCATCAAACTCAAACAAGCGAGGGTATAACCTAAGAACATCGAACCGCAATCGCCCATGAAAATCTTGGCCGGATTGAAGTTGTAAACCAGAAAACCGCCCGCCGCGCCCGCCAAAATCAAGGCGGCCAGTGCTACATTGCCATCACCCATCAGCGCAGCGTGCAAGGCCATCATTAGTGCCACAACCGTTGCCACGCCTGCCGAAAGGCCGTCCATGTTGTCCAACAAGTTGAAGGCATTGGTGATGCCGGCAATCCACAAAATGGCAAAAGGCACCAGCCAGAGCAGTTCCGGCGGGTTATCGCGATAAAAGATGGCGGTAAACAAACAGGCCGCTACTAATTGCACAATGAATTTGGCCGAAGGCTTGAGTGGATGGCGGTCATCATAAACGCCGGCTACAAAAATGATCAACGCGCCGGTCGCAACACCCAAAAACTGCGCATTAGCTTTTAAGAAAATAAGCGAGGCCAAAGCCGCCGCGACGAAAATGGCAATGCCGCCAAAAAGCGCAGTCGGCTTACTGTGCCAGCGGTCTGCCGAAGGCTTGGCGACCAAACCTTTATGTCGGGCCACTTTAATAACTATCGGGGTAAAGAGAAGAGAAGCAACGAAAGCGCACAACCAGGCGCCCAGCGCCGTCCAGCCATCAGGAGACAGCCACTGCTCGACAGATTCCATAAAACCGTCCACAATCAAGTCTGCTTTCGGGGTTCAGACCACAAAATGTAAGCTACAGGCATCTAACAAAGACGCCTCGGTAGCGAAGTAGAACAAGCTCCGATAGCAAATCCGCGTCAATCGCCCCTATGGTTTAGCACAAAAGCGCGCCCTGCGTGTCGAACTTGATTGATAGAGTAATGCCGGTAAAAGTTCCAACAGGGCAATAATAGAAACTAGGGAGACTTTCATGCACTTGCAAGCGAAATTTGGCCGCGCTCATCCAAAAGAGCGCCTTATGGTGCCTGTTGTTGTCATTTGCGTGACGGGATTGGCGCTGTTGACAGCCACCGGTCAATCAAAAACCAGCAAATGGACATTGCGTAAACCGAGCAAGTTGTCTGGCACTAAGCGCGCTGTTTTAAAAGCGCCAGAAATTGCCAATTACAAAAAGTGGCAAGTGGTTAACCAACATGAATATCCAATGCCAGCGGAAATTGCGGTCAGGTGCGCTCCCGGTTTTCTGCCGTCGCAAAGCTCCCATCCGAGCACTAAAGACAAATTTATTCGTGTTTTCGTCAACGAAAAGGGCCGCAAAGCGATGTTTCAAGCCGAAAAACCACGCTTTTCCGAAGGCAGCGTCATTGTCAAAGAAAAACTATCTGCACCTGGCAGCACCAAGGCGGAACTGCTAACCGTGATGATAAAACGGCGCGCCGGTTACGACCCGAAAAAGGGCGATTGGGAATATCTGGTGACGGATGGTGCGGGCAAAAAAGTTTACGAGCGCGGCAAAATCAACAATTGCCAGCGTTGTCATGTCACCCAGGCCGCAAACGATTACGTTTTTCGTCCTTATGTTACTTTTGCAACGGCGTCTGAATGAACTGAAGTTAAACCATCGAACAACTCCAACAAAAGAGTTCTTACATAAGTCACATTTTCTCTTCCCCAACCTCTCTTAGAGGGCGGGGAGCTACGCTTTTAAAGCACAAAATGTCTTGCATAAGCGTAGCTCTTCCCCCGTGGGAAGGTAGATGGGGGTTCGCGCACTTATGAAAGAGTTCTTCAGTTAATAAGCGGCAACTTCGGTTGTCGGGTATTCTTTTTGTAAAATGATTCTCGGCCTTGGGTGCAGTGACGGAGAATTATTTTAGGAGTTGCAGCATGTCGCTTTTTACCAATCCTTCGGGCGAGGATCGCACGCCTTTCGATGACGGTGATTCTGTGTCCTCTCAAACAGATAAAAAAAGTTTTCGCTGGCTGGCAATGCTCTGGACCGAGATGCCATGCGCCAATCAATTGGCAGTCGCCGCCGCCTGTGGAGCTTTGTCTGTCGTTTTTGCGGCTTGCGCGTTGAACTTCCTGCTGGCGCCCGATACCGCGCGCTTGAAAGCCAAATATCCTCAAGCGATTCCGGTAGATTCCTCGCAGACGGTGATTATGGAGCCGAAGCCGGTGAGCCAAGGGGAGCAGACGCCCATTGTGCAGACCGAAGTGATACAGCCGTCGGCTCAGGATGAAACGGCCTCGGAATCTCTGACCGCCGAAGACCAGCAAAAATTGAAGATGCGCCGCCGTGAAGACCAGATCATCAAGGAAAAGCGCCTCCTCGAAGACCGAAAACGTGCTATCGAGCAGCAAATCGTTGATAAACAACTCGAAGAGCAGCGTGCCGCCGAAGATAAAAAACGCTGGGAAGAGCGTCAGGCCCATGATAAGCAAGAGGCCGAACAACGCCAGCAGGAAGCCAAGCAAAAGTTGGAAGAAGAGCAGCGCAAGCTAGAGGAAGAACAACGTAAGTTGGCCGAGGCCCATTAAAAATGGGCTTAAGACCTCTTGCATAAGGATCAGTGAGCAGTAGCAAGTGGATGCCTGCAGACAGCGGCCCGCAAGTTGAAACGTAATCCAAAACGCTTTCTTCGGTTGCAGTAGTGGTAGCGTTCGCTCAGGATACGGAACACCTCCAGCCGTGCCATCACATGCTCAATGCAGCAAAAGCTCTTAATGATATCGCGCCCGCCAAAAGCAGGCACATCTCAGACAACCGGCTGTGCGACACCCTAAATACTTTTCAATTCGCTCCAGGTTTTCGTTTAATTCCTGTGTCGGTCATATACCTCTTCGATACCTCGTAGTATATTTGTCTTGAAATACGAGAATCACAAAGGCAAAACGGATATGCTTTCTCCAGCGCAAATCGAACAATTTCAGCGTGAAGGATTTATCAAAGGCTCGCGGGTTTTAAGCGATGAACAAGTTGAAATCTTATGCGCAGAAACCCTGCGCGTGATTGACGATTACCAAAACGGCATCCAACGTGAGCGCGTGCCAGTTCGCGTGGCGAATATCTCCGGCAAAGTCGAGGCGCCCGTCTGGCAAATCGTTAATATCTGGGAAGGCTCCCCGGCTTTTGAGGAATTGCTGCATAATCCTCTCGTCGTTGAAGAAACGGCGCAGCTAATGCAGGCCGAAATGCAAGCGCGCGAAATTCGCCTGTTCCACGACCAAATTCAGTTCAAGCCGGCAGCCATTGGCGGCGTGAATATGTGGCATCAGGATTCGCCTTACTGGCCAATTCTGACACCCAAAGATGTTCAATTAACGGCGTGGATTGCCTTAGATGATGCCGATGCCGACAATGGATGCATGAGCATGGTGCCGGGCAGCCATCGCTGGGGCGATCAAATTCCATTCTTGCATTCGCTCAAAAACTTTGAAGCGATGCCGGAAAACTTTGAAGATAAGCCGCTTGAAGTTCGCCTTTGTCCAGTCGAAAAAGGCAGGGTGCATTTTCATCATCCTTTAACGTGGCACGGTTCGCAGGCCAATACTTCGGGCCGTCCACGTCGTGCGATTGCCCTGCATTTTATGACCGAACGCGCCCTTTTCGATGCTAACGGTTCGCATCCAATGAAGCCCTTTGTGGAAAGTGGCCCAAATGAAACCGTGCGAGGCCAGCATTTTCCCCTTGTGTGGCAAGGTTAAACCCCCTGCCCAAAGGGCGCCCGCCGGCCCTTCCCCTTAAACGGCAAGGGGAAGGGAGCGAAATTAATACTCTTCGAATGAATTACTAATTTTTCAGAGCGTCATACCTACACTCCCTTCTCCTTACCAAGGGGAAGGGCCGGGGATGGGGTTTTAATGCGCGATTAAGACGCGGGGAATCTCTTGCAAGTCGTGTAGAGGCGCATCCACTGCCCAACCTGCGCTCTGGAATATAGTTTTTACTTCGTCCCATTGCCCGGCGCCCAGTTCGCAGGCGAAAAAGCCGCTATCATTGAGTAAAGTGCGGCACTGGGCGGCAAGTTGGCGATAGCAATCAAGGCCGTCATCGCCGCCATCGAGAGCTGTATGCGGCTCGTGTCTGCGCACGGACAATTGCAAAGTTTCAATTTCACGAAGCGGAATATAAGGTGGATTGGAAAGAACCGCGTCGAATTTCAATTCTTCTAAAGGCATGGCCCAGGCGGCGTTCTGGCCCTGGCGAAAATGCATTCGACCTTCTATGCCATGCTTTTGAGCGTTGCTGCGGGCCAGTTCTAAGGCGCTTTCTGAAATATCCGTTGCCCAAACTTCGGCTTGCGGTAAAAAATGCGCCAAGGCAACGGCAATGCAGCCGCTTCCGGTGCCTAAATCGGCCACAAGTGGCGCCGGATAATCTTCCAATCGTGTCTTGGCGAATTCGACTAAAAGTTCGGTTTCGGGCCGGGGAATTAAAGCGCGCCTGTCGCATTCAAACTCCAGGCCGCAAAACTCCTGGCGGCCTAAAACATAGGGCAGCGGTTCGCCCCACGCCACGCGATTTAACTGTTCACGCCAACGTGCAGTCGTTGCCTCGTCTAAGACTTTTTCCGGCTGTGATAAATGCGAAAAACGCGCTCCGGCTGCTTCGTCGGTTAAAATACGCGCGATGGCGCGGGCTTCTTCCTCTTCGTGGTGGGTAGCGCGCAAAAGCATCAGGGCTTCGCGGTAAATCTCGGCGATGGTCACGATTTATGGCATCCTATCAGTGTTCTTCAATCATTGTATGAGCGAACGCATGAGCAATTCCATCAGCAATTCCAATTTAGCATCTTTAGCCCTTCGCACCGCGCAGTTACTGCAAGAAAACGGGCATAAGCTGGATGAAACACCGGCTTTGATTGGTTTCGACGGCTTCATAGACACCATTCTTCATGTCGTGGACAAGCGCCATTCGGCCACGGAGTATACGTGCGTTGAAACCATCGAAGCCTTTGGCAAGCGCATTTTGGAGGCGGCGGGCCAGAGCACCAATATCGAATTGGTTATTCAAGCCGTCAAACTGGGCGGCAATGGCCCCATCATGGCGAATGCCTTGGCGGCTTTGGGCGTGCCCGTTACTTACTGTGGCATGACCGGTTATCCACGCACCCAGCCGGTTTTTGAAGAGTTAGCGGCGCGGGCGCGGATGCTGCCGCTTTGCGATGCGGCTTTAACCGATGCTTACGAATTTGAAGACGGCAAACTCATCGTCGGCAAGCATGAAAACGTGGGTCAGGTGTCGTGGGAAAATTTACAAGAGCGTGTGGGCGACCTGGCCTGGCGCACTGCCTGGCAGGCTGCGGGTTTTGCGGGCATGGTCAACTGGACAATGCTGCCGCATTTGACGGCCTTGTGGAAAGAGATGCAGGCGCGTCTTGAAACAGAGCCAACTCCCGCGCGCAAAGTTTTGTTCTTCGATTTGGCCGACCCTGAAAAGCGCACGCCGGAAGATTTGGAGGAAGCGTTATGGACTCTTGCCGGGTTTCAGAAATGGCACGATGTGGTTTTAGGATTGAACGAAAGAGAAGCGCAACAGGTGGTGGAAACGCTGGGTTTGCCAGGCGCTCATGAAGGGTTAGAGCGGAATACATCGGCGCATCAGCAGGAAATTTGCGGTTTTGCTCAAAGCGTGCGCGAAAAACTCGGCATTAGCGCTTGCGCCGTGCATCCAACGGCGTTTGCCGCCGCTGCTGATGCTAAATCTTGCGCTGTTGTTAGTGGCCCGTTTATCGCCAGGCCAAAGATCACGACGGGTGCAGGCGACCATTTTAACGCTGGTTTTTGCGCCGGCTACTTATGCGGCGGCGATTTGGAGCAAGCCCTGCAATGCGGTGTGGCGACCAGTGGCTATTACGTGCGCCACGCGCAAAGCCCCTCGCGCGAGCAACTCGCTGCCTTTTTACGAGAATTGTAAAACTGTTTTTATTATCGAAGGTCGGGATTTCGGCAATATCAGAAAGAACCCTTAAGGTTATAATTAGGGAATCACGGATGTCGTAACGCCGTATTAAATTCGGCCCCAAAAGCCGCTATTGACCTTCAATTTTATAAACCTGATTCTCTTTTATGTCAGAAGCTATTCGGAACAACGGCCAAAATCGCGCAGATGCAGTGTCTGAAATGTCTGATAAGGCCAATAATGCTCCACAAGATGCTGCGGTAGAGACAAATTTGGAAACGCCATCTTCTTTCCAGAATGTCCAGCCTGCGAATCTGGAAGATGTGAACTCCTTGCACGCTCAAATCGGCGCGCTTTCAGCGCAACTGCAACAAGCGGAAGATGCCCTGCACGCGCAGAAAGAACAATTTCAAGCGGTGCTTGACGCTGTGCCGGGCGGTGTGTCCTGGATTAACACTGAACTGGTTTATTTAGGTGCTAACGAGCACCTAACTTCGCTTTTTGGCCTCAAACCGCAAGATTTCGTTGGCCAACCCATTGGCTTTCTAAACAACAGCCCGGCGTTTTCCACTTTTGTCCATGAATTTGTGCATAGCGCCGAACAAAACGGCTCGCGCGAACTTGATGTTGTCGTAGATGGCGAGCGCCATGTTTTTCTCTTCATGGCAAAAAAATATCGCCTGGGCCAGTCGGCTTTATTTGTCGGCATTGACATCACCGACCGCAAATTGGCCGAAGAAAAACTGTTTCGCAATGCGTTTTACGACAAGCTGACAGGCTTGCCCAACCGCTCGCTTTTGCTGGAGCGCATGGAGCGCTCACTCGCATACGCCAAGCGCCACAAGAATTATCTGTTTGCTGTTTTGTTTCTTGATTTCGATGGTTTCAAAAACGTCAACGATAGCCTGGGCCACACCAACGGCGACCGCTTGTTAGCTTCGATGGCACGGCGCCTTGAATCGGCCACACGCTCGATGGATACCGTAGCGCGTTTAGGTGGCGATGAGTTCGTGATTTTGTTGGAAGATATTGAAGGCTTGCACAGCGCCACGCATATCGCCGAGCGCATTCAGCGCGCCTTAGTTATTCCGTTTACTCTCGAAGGCCAGGAAGTTTTCATGAGCGTGAGCATTGGTATTACGCTCAATACTGTGCCTTACGAGCAGACCGACGAACTGCTGCGCGATGCAGATACAGCGATGTATCGCGCCAAGATTTTAGGTCGCAATCGCTACGAAGTGTTTGACCGGCAAATGCACGAGCAGGCCATGAACCGCTTGCAAATGGAAACGGATTTACACAGAGGCATCGAGCAAAAAGCCTTTTTGCTGCATTACCAGCCGATTATTGATATTGAAGCGCGGCGCCTCAATGGTTTTGAAGCTCTTGTGCGTTGGCAACGTCCGCAGCGCGGTTTTACGGCGCCGGGTGAATTTTTGGGCCTGGCCGAAGAAACCGGCCTCATCGTGCAAATTGATCGTTGGGTGATGACTGAAGCCTGTCGCCAGATCAATGAATGGCGCGCGCAGTTTCCAAATTTCGAGGACTTAACGGTTGCCGTCAATTTATCAAGCCGCCAGTTTTTGAGGCGCGATTTTTTAGAGTTCGTGCGCAACATGCTTGAAGAAACCGGGTTGCCGCCGCGCTATTTGAAAATGGAGATCACCGAAAGCGCTTTGATGGAAAATATCCAGACCGTCGCGGCGATTCTCAATGAACTGCGCGATTTGGGTATTCGCATTTCGATTGATGATTTCGGCACCGGCTACTCGTCGCTTTCCTATTTACACCGTTTGCCGCTTAACACCTTGAAAGTAGATCGCTCGTTCATCTCGGACATGGAAACCAAGCAGGAAAACCATGAGATTGTGCGGGCGATAGTCACCTTAGCGCATAACCTGCACATGAACGTAGTCGCCGAAGGCATCGAAACCGAGTCGCAACTGGAACGCTGCCGCGAACTCAGTTGCGAATTTGCGCAGGGCCATTATTTTAGCAAGGCACTCACCGTCGAAGATGCCACACAATTGCTCCAATCCGGCGGGCAGTGGTAATGTAAAATTTAGCCTGCCATGAAAGAGGCCGTGCCTGCTGGCGACACTTCTAATCTTCTAACACCTGGCGCGATTTTGTTGGTGGAAGACACCATGACGATGCGCCTGCTTCTGGCCGACCAGATAGAGCAGATGGGCCACGAAGTGATAACGGCCCGGCACGGCAAAGAAGCCCTTGAACTGCTGGAAAAACGCGAATTTGATTTGGTGTTGCTCGACATTACCATGCCGGAGATGGATGGCTTTGCCGTCTTGAAAATCCTCAAAGACGACGCACGCTGGCAGCACCTTCCCGTTTTGATGATTTCCGGTTTGGATGAGCAGGAAGCTGTCATTCGCTGCATTGCGATGGGCGCCGATGACTTTCTACATAAGCCATGCGACCCGATTTTACTGCGTGCGCGCGTTGGAGCTTGCCTGGAGAAAAAACGCTTCCATGACCAGCGCGAAGAGATGCTCCATCAGCTTCGCTGTAACAACGAAGAATTACGCAAATTTGAGGAGTTGCGCGATAGCCTGACCAACATGATCGTCCATGACTTGCGCGCGCCTTTGACTGCGATTATCACCGGACTGGAAATGATCGAATTCCTGCCCGGCATATCGCCTGACCAGCGTGATGAACTGATAGCTATGGCCCATCAAGGCGGCAAAACCTTGATGGGCATGATCAACGATCTGCTGGATATTTCCAAAATGGAAGCCGGCGAAATACAATTGCAATGCGGCCCGGTGCGCGTTGGAGAACTGGTTGAAATCTCTGTTCACCAGATAAAAACGCTGCTACTTGACCGCAATTTGCAGTTCGAGCAGTCTATCGCCGAAGATTTGCCTATTCTCTGGTGCGATGCGTCCAAAATCAGCCGTGTCATTGTGAATTTGCTTGGTAACGCCATTAAATTCACCCCTACAGGCGGACAGATTAGCCTGACAACGCAACTGATTGGCGACAGCGTGCAGTTTTCCATCAGCGACACCGGCGAGGGCATTCCACGCGAAGCCTTCGGGCGCATCTTCGAGAAATTCGGCCAGGTTGAAAGCCGCCAATCGGGCCGCAAAATGTCCACCGGCCTTGGCCTCACCTTTTGCAAAATGACCGTCGAAGCCCACGGCGGCCAAATCTGGCTCGACAGCCAAATCGGCCAGGGCAGCACCTTCTACTTCACAGTGCCGGTGCAGGTGAAATAATCCGGCACTCTATAATTCTCAAAAACCAACTATTGCCCACTGCGAATCCTTTGCATTCTATTGCTTCATTACAGGAGATGTTCTGAAATGGGCATAGGGTTAAAATACAGGACAAGGTTTATCTCTTAAGATGAATTCTGCGTTTCCCTTTCACACAACGAAGTTGCTTTCCTATCGGGGCTGGCTTTTATGTTATTGCGGTGCGCTTGTCGGCTTTGTCGTGCAGGGCGCGGCGAACTACGCCTATGCGCGGTTGACTGCTCTTCTCTTTAGCTGGCTCCCACAGATGCAATGGCAGTGGAGTGATTGGCATTTTTCACCTTGGTATCCTGTGGCGGGCATAGTTTTAGGGGCCTTCACCGCACAATGTTTAGTTTTGCGAGGGCAGGGGCAGTTACAAACTGCCGCTAATCGAGCCTTTTGGGTGGGATGTGGTGCGACTATTCTTAGCTTCTCGTTTGTGTGTTTTTTTCTTTATGCTCAGTTCCATTTTGCCTATGATTGGTGCGGCAACGCCAGCATAGGGGCGCCGACGGGAATTTATTCTTACAAGGCTCAAACCGTGGGCACGATCATTTTTACAAATGTTCCTCTCCAATCCTCAATGTTTTTGCTCTTTTGGGGTTGGCGCCAAAAATGCGCCCTTCGTTTCACAAAGGCGCCTTCAATTGTTCCCATTGTCACTTAACGAAAAGGCCCGCCATTATTGAAATGGCGGGCCTTTTTATTTGCGTAGCTCTTACTCTTCTTCCAACAAACTTTCCGGCAGCATCGGGGCGGCGTTGCCGCCGGCTTCGGGGAGCATCTGGTATTTGGTCTGGGTTTGCAGAGGCAGGCCCCAGAGTTTGATGAAGCCGAGCGCGGCGTCCTGGTCGAAGGTGTCACCTTCGTCGTAGGTTGCCAACTCATATTGATAAAGCGATTTGGGCGATTGGCGGCCTACAATCATTGAAGAGCCTTTGAATAACTTCACGCGCACCGTGCCGGAAACGTGCTTCTGGCTCGATTCCACAAAGGCGCGCAGGTCTTGATGCAGAGCCGAAAACCACAGGCCGTTGTAAATCATTTCGGAAATCTGGTTGGCGACTAAGGTTTTGAAACGCGCCTGATCGCGTGATAGTGTCATGTCTTCGAGAGCATGATGCGCCTGATGCAAAACGACCGAAGCGGGCGCTTCATAAATCTCGCGGCTTTTGATGCCGACAAGGCGGTTTTCGACGTGATCGATGCGGCCCACGCCGTGTTCGCCCGCAATATCGTTGAGCAGTTGCACCAACTTGGTGCCGTTCATCTCTTCGCCGTCAAGCGCGATGGGGATGCCCTGCTCAAACTGGATTTCGACGTATTGCGGCTTGTTGGGCGCGTCTTCGGGGTTCTTCGTCCACAACCAAACCTCAGCAGGCGGCTCCTGCCAGGGGTCTTCTAAGATTCCGGCTTCAATCGAGCGGCCCCACAGGTTCACATCCGTCGAGTAGGGGCTATTCACCGAAGCGGGAATCGGGATGTTGTTTTTCTCGGCGTAGGCAATCTCTTCGGGACGCGACATTTTCCATTCGCGCACCGGAGCGATGATTTTTAGTTTGGGGTCGAGTGCTTGAACTGAAACATCAAGGCGCACCTGGTCGTTGCCTTTGCCGGTGCAGCCGTGCGCCACGGCTTTGGCGCCGGTTTCATGTGCTACATCCACTAATAATTTGGCAATTAAAGGGCGGCCAATGGCGGTTGCCAGGGGATATTCGCGCTCGTAGATCGCCCCCGCTTGCAGGGCGGGAAAGGCGAAGTATTTGAGGAACATTTCGCGCCCGTCCACGATTTTAGCGTCAACGGCGCCGACATCTAAGGCACGCTGCTTGATTTCGGGCAGATTGCGCTCGCTGCCGAGGTCAATCGTCAAAGCGATAACATCGTAATTGTATTTATCTTTGATCCACTTGATGGCAACGGAGGTATCCAGACCACCCGAATAAGCCAGAACAACTGTGTCCACGCCGGTTCTCCTTGGTTCTTCTTATGTTGTAAAGAATTCGTCTTGATGAAAACAAGGGCAAGGTTTACCAAATCACGCACGGTCAGCAAGGCGGAATTTGTGTTAAGTCCTACAGAGAAGTGTTGTCATTCCGAGCGCAGTGAGCGTGCGAACGAAGTCGAGGAATCTTATTTCGTATATTGTTTAAAGATTCCTCCGCTCCATTTGCAGGCGCAACATTGTTGCGTCACGCCTGCAAATTCTGGTCGGAATGACAAGCTCTATGCACTTGGTATGATAGCCAAAAGTGGCAAGCGAATTTCCATCAGCAAACCTCTTAGTTCGCCGTTTTTATTAAGCGTATTGGTGGCTTCGATAGTGCCGCCATGAAAGCGCACGGCGCGGTCGGCGATGGACAAGAAGTAGAATTAAAAAGGAGCGCGGCTGAAATCTGCACTCTTTAGAAGGACAACAATGAATTCTCAAGACTTACAAATCAACCAGCCCGAACGGCGTCGCTTTATTAGCCAGTTGGCTTCGGGTCTTCTGGTAGTGGCCGGCGGTGCTGCGTTACACAATTTATCCGGCACGGCGTTCGCCGATGAATTGGTGCGCACGCCTGCGCAAACCGAAGGGCCTTATTATCCTGATCGCTTGCCGCTCGATACCGATAACGATTTGATTATCATCAACAAGAGCATTACACCCGCTGTTGGCGCTATTACGCATTTGAGCGGCAAGATTTTGGATGCGCGCGGCGAACCCCTCAAAGGCGCGGTTATCGAAATCTGGCAAGTGGATAACAACGGCTCTTATCTTCACACGCGTGACCCGCAGCGTAGCCGCGCCGATGGCAATTTTCAAGGCTATGGCCGTTTTGAAACGAGTTCTACCGGTGAATATCGCTTTCGCACCATCAGGCCTGTTGCTTATCCCGGACGCACGCCGCATATTCATGTCAAAGTCTCCAAAGGCAACCGCGAACTGCTAACCACGCAATGCTATGTGCAGGGCGAAGCGCAAAATGAGGGCGACGGCGTTTTGCGCGGCATTCGTGATGCCAGACAGCGCGCTTCGGTGATTGTGCCGTTTGAGCCGATTAAAAATTCAAAAATTGGTGAGCTAACCGCGAAGTTTGATATTGTGTTGGGCTATACGCCGTCGGCTTGAGTCGCTTCGCAGTCAGCGAAATAGCCGCGAAAAAGCACAAAAAACACAGAAGAGAATATAAAGCAAAGAGCTATGAAAAAATAGTTTTCCATTCTGGCTTTTCATATTCTCTTCTGTGTTTTTGCGCTTTTTCGCGGCTATTCTTTTTCTCGTTCTGCTTCGAGTTTGGCTTGCAGTTTTTCCTGTTCAAGATGCACGGAGCGCATTTGGTCGCTGAGTTTGCTATCGTTGCGCGCCATTTGCTCGCGCAGGGCGGCCAATTGTTTGGCGTTTTCCGTCAGGCGTCGAATTAGAATGACGACGATGCCATAAGCCATGAACAAAACGAAAATTAAAAGAACGACTTTAAAAAGAGACATGAAATAATTTTGAATTTTGAATTTTGAATTTTGAATTCTAAATTATCCAAGCAGCCATGCCATAATTGCTTTTTGGGCGTGCAGGCGGTTTTCGGCCTGTGAGAAGATGGTATCGGCGTGCGCTTCAAAAACCTCTTCGCTGATCTCTTCGCCTTTATGCGCCGGCAAGTCGTGCAAAACGATGGCGTCCGGTTTGGCATAGCGCAGCAGTTCGGCATTGAGTTGATAGGGTGGGAAAACTTCGGCACGCTCCCGCGATTCCTCTTCCTGGCCCATCGAAGTCCACACATCGGTATAAAGCGCATCGGCGTTTTGCGCGGCGAGTTTCGGGTCGCGCACAACTTCAATCTGCGCGCCGGTATGCCCGGCTTCTTCTTTGGCAGCGGCGACAAAACTTTCCTGCGGTTCGTAGCCTTCAGGTGCGGCGGTTGAAAAATGCACGCCCAATTTGGCGCATAAAATCATCAACGAATGACAAACATTGTTACCATCGCCTAAATAAGCAATCTTGCGCCCTTCCAGGCCTTTGCGCTCTTTGAGAGTCAGCAAATCGGCCATTGCCTGACAGGGATGTTCTATATCGCATAAGCCATTGATAACCGAGACTTGTGACCAGCGCGCCAACTCTTCCACCGTTTCGTGCTTGAAAACGCGGGCCATAATGCCATCGCACATGCGCGATAAAACGCGTGCTACATCAGCCACGCTTTCGCGCGTGCCCAGGCCAATCTCCTGCGGCGATAAATACAGGGCGTGACCACCCAAGTGATTCATGCCGACATCAAAAGAAACCCGCGTGCGCAGGCTCGGCTTTTCAAAAACCATCGCCAGAGTTTTGCCCTGCAACGATTCACGCTGCCGCGCGGGATGCTCTTTGAGTTCCAGTTTTAAGCGCGTCGCTTCGACCAAAAGATATTCGGCTTCTTCGCGTGTAATGTCGTTGATTGAAAGAAAATGTCTCATTGTTTCACTTTGCCACCCGCTAAAATGCACCATGTTTGCGGGCCGACGACGCCATCTACTTTTAAGCGAGCTTCCTTTTGCGTGCCGCGCACGGCTGATTCTGTTTTGGGGCCAAAGAAACCAAATCCGTCCGCAGTTAAATTGAGGCTTTCATCACCTGTCTCACTATAACCGTAATCAAAAACTTGTTGGATGGCTTTTACGGCATCATTCTTATCGCTCCGCTTAACGCGCACTGTTAATTTGTTCCACGTCTGTGGGCCGACAACACCGTCCACTTTTAGGCCAGCGGTTTTTTGGAATGCCTTGATAGCGGCTTCGGTCTTCGGGCCGAATACTTCGTCAATACCGGCCTTGTAAAAACCGCGATGGCGCAAGAGCAATTGAACCATTCTAACGTTGGTTATATCGCCGCTGTTGGCACGTGACAGATGCGGCCACACCAAAACCGGCGCTTTTTTAACGGTTTTTGCCGCCTTTTTGGCGGGCGCCGCGTTTACAAATTGGGGCGCAAACAAAATGAAAAGCAGAATCAAAACCGCTCTCATGAAGACACCGTTTCATAAGCCTTCGCCAAGATTTTCATGGCTTCATCTACGTCTTCATTCGAGATAATCAGTGGCGGCAAGAAGCGCAGGGTGTTGGTGCCGATGGCATTGAAAACCAGGCCGTTTTGCAAGCATTCGAGCATCAGTTCGCGGGCTACAGGCTTGTTAAGCGCCACGCCCACCATTAAACCGCAACCGCGCACTTCGCGTAGGGCATGGGTTCTCTCGGCCCAGTTCCACAAACGCGCTTGAAAATAATCGCCGACATGGGCGGCGTTGGTCATCAGGTTTTCTTCAAACAATACATCCAACGTGGCCAGAGCGGCACTACAACTCAGAAAATTACCGCCGAAAGTGCAGCCGTGCGTGCCGGGCGTGAATGAAGATGCCACTTCTTCACGCGCTAATAAAGCGCCGATGGGAACGCCGTTGGCAAGGCCTTTTGCCATGGTGATGATGTCGGGGCGGATTCCGCTCCATTCATGGCCAAAGAACTTGCCTGTGCGGCCCATACCGGCCTGCACTTCGTCGCAAATCAGAAGCGCGCCGCTTTGGTCGCACAGTTCACGGGCCAGTTGCAAAAAGTCATCATCGCAGGGAATGACGCCGCTTTCGCCTTGAATCGGTTCCAGCATGATGGCGGCGGTGTTTTCGCCTACAGCAGCGCGCAGTTCATCTTCGTCGTTGATGGCGACGTAACGAAAACCTGCGGGCAGAGGCGCAAAGCCTTCGTGATATTTGGGCTGGCCGGTTGCCGCCAGACTTCCATAAGTGCGGCCATGAAAAGAGTTGTGCGTAGTGATGATTTCCACGCGATGCGGTGCGCCATTATCCTTTTGCCACTTGCGCGCTAACTTTAGCGCGGCTTCGTTGGCTTCCGTGCCGCTATTGCACAAAAAAGCACGCATTCCGGTAAGTTCATGCAAGCGCGCGGCAAGTTTGACTTGTGGCGCGATATAGAAATAGTTGCCGGTGTGCAGAATCTGCGAGGCCTGCTGCGTAATGGCTTCGGTGACGCGCGGATGGGCATGGCCGAGAGTGGTCACGGCGATGCCGCTTAAAAAATCAAGGTATCCGCGCCCCTCGACATCCCACAAACGGGCGCCTTCTCCACGCGCAAAGGCAACCGGAATGCGCTTGCCGTAATTCTGAAACGCGCTTTGCGCGTCGGCAGTTTGCAGATCGTTAAGTGTCAAGTGTTCACTTTCCATCGTGGCAGGTGTAGCAAGGGACATAGGAAAACCTCTGGCTTATTTCGTAATCATCGTGCCGCAACCGGCATCGGTGAATAATTCAATTAAAATCGCATGTGGCGCGCGGCCATCTATAATGTGCGCTTTTTCGACACCGCCACGCACCGCTTGAGCACAGCAGCGCACTTTGGGAATCATGCCTTTGGAAACCGCGCCGCTTCCGATAAGTTCCTCCGCTTCAAGCGCGCTCATCTGCTCAATCAGTGACTCTTTATCCTCGAAATCGCGATAAATGCCGGGCACATCGGTTAAAAGCAACAATTTTACGGCCTGTGTCGCTTCAGCGATGGCAGCGGCGGCTAAA
>DASWNL010000516.1:0-8560 GCA_036399215.1 Abditibacteriaceae bacterium | reverse complement strand
TCCTTTGCTAACTGGCGGCTCTCTTTGTTGAAAGTGCTGCGCGGCCCGTTCAACTGTTGATAAGCATAACGCTCACCAACGCCACTACCCATGAAAAGCCAATCTAATGCGGCGTAAGTGCTCTGCCAGCCCGTTAAAGCGTAATGGCCGCCTTCATTGAATAGATGGGGCAGACGATAGAGAGGCACTGCTCGTCGGCAATCGAAACAATCTACCGGCATCTCAAGGGCCAGAAACGTGGTGAACAGCATATAAGCAGAAGGTGACTCACAAGTGCAACAGGGGTGCTCTTCCCGTTTTCCCATTTTTTCTGCAATGCAGCGAAATTCAGCAGGACGTTCTGAAAGTGCCAGGATTCTCGCATAATCTTCACGCGCGTAAGTGTTCCAATGTTGCTCGTCCAAAGCGCTATCTTCTGGTGCCAAAACACGAACTTGCACGCACTCATGCAACTCAAGAATCTGCCATTGCCCAACGATATTTCCGTTCTTGCTTAAGGAATTCAAAAAAGTTTCCAATATGTCGTCAAATTGTCCCCATTCATCACCGCGTGTTTCGGGACGCGGAAAGAAATCGAATTCAAAAGAGCGCATTTAATCACCTTAAATTGAGCAGCGCCTTTTACTTCGTCGCCACAACCAACGGCGAGTGGATGCCGACATCTAAAGTTTCGACATTGGAAAAACCGGCGCCTTGCAGCCAATTGGTATATTCCGCTATCGAATAAGTGCCGCCTTCTTTGGTGGCGACCAACATGTTGAGTGCGAAGATAAGCGCGAAAGGTGGGCCAGTTCGGTCGTCGTTGGCGATCATGTCCACGATGACGATTTTGCCGCCCAGTTTTATGGCGTAGTGCAGTTTGCTGAATAAATTTTGCGAATGCTCCGGCCCTTCAGAATGCACAATATTCCCTAAGATAACGGCATCGAATTTATTTTCGCCGAAATCCACTTCGCGCAGGTTGCCGGGCAGAAAATCGCACTGCTCAATGACGTTATGCCGCGTTAAGTAACCTTTGGTGTGTTCCAAAACACCGGGATAATCCTGCAAGGTTAAATGCGCCTGTGCATCGGCTTCAACAAAAGGAATGCTCCATGCCGCGCTACCGCAGGCCACATCTAAAACGTGTGCGCCGGATGGCAAAGCGAGCATTTGTGTCATGCGTTGCGCCGGCATGTAACCCAGAACGTGCAGGCTTTTTATCAAGGTTGGAAAGAATGATTCGGCAGCGTGCTGCTCCTGCACTTGCCAGCCGCCTTCGCCGCGCTTGACGCACTCGGCCAAATCCGCCCACATATTCCAAATAGTTGGGTCTTCAATCATGGCGCCGATATACGCCGGGCTTTCGCGCACCAAAAAGGTTTGTGCCATCGGCGTCAGGTCGTAGCTATCGCCCTGTTTGTTGATAAGGCCAAAAACAGCAGCGGCATCGAGCAGCATTTTCATGCCGCGCTCCGATGCTTCGGCAGCCCCGGCAATATCTGTGGCGCTGTGATGACCGCGTGCTATGTGCGAATAAACATTCAGCGTTAAGGTGGCGTGCAGCACTCGTTCAGGCGCAAAGGAAAACGCCATCTGCAAAATCGGTTCGGGCGAAACAGGTGCGCCATTGTGTTCATTCGATTGTGGTGCGTGATTCATAAAATCTCCTTTAGAGCATCTTTCAGATTGAATAAAAACTTCTCTGCATGGATTCCACCTGCCCGCAAGCGGGCGCCCAGCGCGGGAATGACGCAGCAGACACGCGAGCCATGTGCGAGTTGTCATTCCCGCGAAGGCGGGAATCCATAACGCCTACTTTCGTTTCAAGTGAAGCAATCTTCGGTTTAAATTTTCACATTCACTGCTTTACCACTCTGTGCCGCTTGTTTTTCAAAGAGGCAAACCGCTAAAGAGTTGCGCGCGTTTTGCGCCGAAATAATATCTGATTCACGACCATCGCGCACACAATCAACCGCGTGTTGTAACTGCGCTTCAAACGCTTCCTTGCGACGCGGCGTGATTTCTTGTTGTTTGCTTCCTGAACTGAGCAAAATCGCGTCGCCAGTATGCAGATTGTTATAGCGCAACGTGGCTTTTTCCAGGTAAAAATCAAAGCCGTGCTCGAAAGTTATCGGCCCTTCGCCCACCGCGCCGCATTGCGCACTGGCCGCGATTGACCCATTTTCAAAACCGTAATGCGCGCTGAAATAAAGCACATCACCGTTGGGCGCGATATGAGCATTAGCCTGCACCCGCGAAGGCACACCCAAAAGATGAATGAGAAAATCCGTATCGTGAATGTGTAAATCCAAAAGCGGCCCGCCGGATTCATTGAAGTAACTACCTGCAACATCGGATGTTTTACGTCCAATGATGCGCTTCAAATGCACGCCCTGCAACGCGCCATATTTGCCCGATAATGCCAATTCACGCGCATGAGCAAAGGCCGGGACAAAACGCAAAACGTGCGCGACCATCAACAGCTTCTGGGCTTCTTGCGCCGCTTTTATCATCGCATCGGCATCTTTCAGCGTCAGGGCAATCGGTTTTTCCACCAAAACGTGTTTTCCGGCTTTCAAAGCCTTAATCGTCACATCGCGATGCATTGGCGTGGGCAGGCAGATGTCAACCAAGTCAATCGAATCATCGGCTAACAATTCATCAATCTCGCGGTAACGCCCTACCCGCTTTAAATCTTGCACACCGCCGGCACCGCCGAAGTTGCCCTGCACGCCGCTCCAATCGCCGGCCAACTTTTTCTCGTCGCGTGTGCAAATCGCCGCTACGCGCGCGCCCTTCACTTTTTGCAGCGCCTTAAAGTGCGTCACGCCCATAAACCCAATACCCAAAATGCCGACGTTTATCATGAGTTTCTCCTCGCTATCGCTTCGCGTTTTGTGCCCGCAGTTTAACAAGCGAGCATAGATTATAAGCATCAAAAATGATTTCACTCGAATAGTTGAAACCATTTTACAGGTGGTTTAAACTATGGTTTGTCGTCTCATCTTGCCCCGACAGGAGACTTCTCATGTTAACGCTCGATCAGGTGCGTGCCGTCAACGACGGCTTAAAAAGCGGCGATATTCACGCGGCTTTGCGTCCTCTCGAAGAATCCATTGACTTACGGCACGCCGAGCTACCCAAACTCGAAAAAAGTGCCCTCGCAGCGCTGAAAACCGGCCTGCAAACCCCCGAAATCGCCCAAATTTGGGCCGAAGCGGCCTTTCATCCCAATGTTTCAGTGCGCCGCTTTGTGCGCAAGACGCTTTTGGGCTTGAAGCGCGATGCCGCGCCGGTTGCCGGGTCAATTCAAAAGCAACTCGAACAGTTCTGGGCGCAGGAAACCCCCTTAGCGGAATCTACTAAACCGCGTGAGGCGGCTTTGCGCCGCGAGCAGATAGAAATCGTGCAAAGTGCGGTTGAGATTCTGCTGCGCGCCGATCCTGAAACATTCATTCAGTTTTACGGCGCGATTTTGGACTCCTTGCCGCCCGAAGAAGACAGAACCAAACAATGGCAAGAGTGGATTAACAAACAACAAGAGTATTCCAAAGCGGTGCAAGCAAAAAATGAGGCCCTCACTCGCGAAGAGTGGGGCGAAGATTATCTTCCTCTGGGCACGCTGCGCAACCACTTGCCGTGGCGCATCGTGCGCGAAATCAGCGAAAGGGTGCAAAACGACCCGGAAGTTCAAAAACTTCTGGCTGATTTAGGCGCCAGTCCCTGGCAAAATGCGGCAGCGCAGTGGAATCCGACAGGTTACTTTCAAGGCGCGATGAATCAGGTGATGCTACCCGATGCGACAGGGCCACAAAAGGAAATCGCCGGGGTTTTGCGCCCGCATTTATGGAATTGGCTTGAAGGTGGCTTCGATGAAACACTCGAACCGGAAGCCAAACGCCGTGCTCTGGTTCGCGCTTTTAGCGCCCTGCCCAGTTACTGGCAATGGCAACAGTTAGAACGCGAAGAGTTTTGGAAGCGCGTGCCACCACTTTTGAAGAGAACGCGCGAAGCGCTGTTGCCAGAAATTCAAAAGGCGCTGAATGAAAACAACTATCACAGCAAAACAATCGGCTCCTTATGGGTTCAGGTTCTAAACTCCCTGGTGAGTTCGTGCCGCAAGCCTTACAACGTTAAGGAAGAAGAGTGGCACGTGCCGGAGCATATCACACCCGAATTGCTGCGCGAGTTGAAAGTTGAATCGAAGGCCCCTTACTTCAGCGATCAACTTGAAGAAGTCGCCAAACAACTCGAAAAATCTCGCCAAAAAGCTGAGGCCGTTGTTGCTCCTGAACCAGAACCTGTTGTTTTAAGGACACCTGCCGGGACGGAGATTTCTGATTTGATGCTCTACTTTCCGTGGGAGCAGTTCCACAAAGAAAGAGAAGAGTTGGGCCTTGGTGCCGATGGGTATCAAACCTATGTGCAGCAAAAAACGGCTCAAATTCGCCAGGAGATTGAGTCCATTAAAAACGGGGACGAAAGAGCAGCGCGTCTCATTGAGCCATCACTGCTTCCCGGCCAAACGCAGCCCTCAAGGATGCCTTACTGGCGCATCTGGACAAAGCAAATTGGTGAAGAGGATTTAAAGAAACAAGTGTGGCCACGCGTTGGCCCGGCGCTCTGGGCGCGCTATGACGCCAAGTTGGAAGAGTATCGCCGCGTCGAAACCGATGATCCTTCGCCGAAACTTGAAGAAAAACTAACGGCCAGCGAGCTAAAAACCTGGAAAGCTGACCGGCGGCGTGAAAAGCGTCAACTAATTGAGTTTGAACTGAGTGACATTGCGACTTTAATACGCGAAGTTGAGGGATTTGAAGTCGAAGAACGCTTACTTAAATTGTTACAGCGTCCAGGTGTGAAAGAGGTGGCACGCCAAAACGCCCAGCAGGTATTGCAAAAAACCGGCGCGTCTTACAGCTATGCCACGTTCCCGCAGGGCCAGGCGCCGGATGCTTCCTGGTGGAGGGAGAATTGGTTTTTGGAATCCAAATGGGCGCCCCTGCTCGAAAAACTGGAAGAGCAACTTCTTGATAGTAAAAGCGTGCCCGATTGGCAACAAAACCATAACAGAGCATCGCTGGCGGTTGAGTATTATCGCTTAAATACGCCGCAAAGCCGCACCAAATTCCGCGAACTCATGGAGTTAATGGAGCAACCGCCCTATGGTCTTTCCACGCCGGTTGTGGCTTTGCGTGATGTAGAAACCTGGCTTATGCTCCTCGAAAGAGCGCATTGGCCGGATGTGAAGCTAAAAGACCTCTGGACAAGCACACGCCAGAATCCAGACAGCGATGAAGCGCGCCACTTAGCCGGCGAACTTTTGCAATTGACAGCCACCGCCTCGCGCGAACGCAGCGCCAAGTTCATGTTGGAAATGCTGGACGAAGTGCCCGCTCCTGAATGGGAAGCACACAGCAAAACGGTTTTGGCGGCCTTGGAAAGCCCGGTTGTTGCCGTCAAACGCTGGGCCTTGAAAATCTTGCCGCAATTAAGCGATTACGACCGTGAAAGTGCCACTTCGTTAGCCGGAGAAATGCTGTGGAACGAAAACGGCGCCTTAGTCAAAGACGCCATCAAGTTTTTAGGTCTACAAACCGGTGAAGCAGCAAACATCGCGTGGGAAGCGTTGCAAGATGCGACTTCTCTCGAAAACCAAACCATTTTAGAAACCGCTTTCCGCGCACTATCTAACCTGAAAAAGCAAGATAACGAATTGCAACTCAATGACGCCGCGCAGGAAAAGCTGAAATCTTTGTGCGAGGTCGCACCTGAACGCTTTAACAGATTTAGCAAGAAATTGGGTTGAAGAGTTTTGTCATTCCGAGCGTAACGAAGCGAACCGGGAACCCGCTTGCGGGTAGGTAGCGAAGTGAAGTCGAGGAATCTTTCATTGGCTCGAATTGATGTTAGATTCCTCGATCCTGCCCAGAGGGCGCCCGCTCGGAATGACAAAACTCATATGCACCGAAAGAGTTGAAAAGGAGAACCATGCAAGTCACGCTCGCTTATCGCGCGCCCTCGATTATTCAATCGGGCGCTGAGTCGTTGTTCAATTTCGCACCGAATGTGCGACGCGAACCGGTCTTTTTCCAAGGTGGCTTGCGCGACCCGCTTTTGGTGCGCGATGCGCTTTTGAATTTGCACGATGTTGTTACTTCCGATTTCGATACGCGTTTAACTGCCGAAGATTGGAATCGCATTCTTGACCCGGTGGCTACCGTTGCGCCCGACCAGATGTTCTTTGAAGCCTTCTCGCAAGATGAAAGCTCTTATGGTCGTGTGGCATTACGTCCGGGCGTGCTTTCGGGTGTAGACCGTTGGGAAAGCGGCACCACCAATGTGGATTTCACACCACAATTAGCCAATTCCATCGGCGCTCTGCGTTCGAGTTCAACGGCGCGTTTTCAAGTTGACCCCGAAGCGTTTTCCACCGAAGTTAATGGCAAAGCGCATCGGGAAAAGAAAGTGAAACTGCCCAAGTCATGGCTGCGTGGTTTTCTCAATGTGCAATCGGCCATGACCGGCGAACTATCCGATTTTGAAATGAGCCGTGCCGACTTGCGCAATCTGCTGGCTTTCATGAAAAGCCACAAAGAAAAGTTCGGCCCGCGCGCACTGGTTTTCAAATTGAAGCCGGGCGAAAAAGTTGAAGTGGTCTGGGAGCCGTGGAATCACCGGCAAATTTTGCCGGGTTCGGTTTATCGCGGCTCAAAGGAGCAGGAGATTCGCTTGTTTGGGCGGCGCCGTTTGTTTTTGCTGAATCGCATTTTGCCGAAAATGCAGCGCTTACGCGTTTTCCTTAGCGGTAGCGGCTTGCCTTCGTTCTGGCTGGCCGCTTTAGGCGATGAAGCTGTTACGTTTCACTTAGCGATTTCCGGCTGGACAACGCGGCCTTTCGCGGCTTCTAATCTGTTTTTAAGCGATTCGCAAGAGAAACCTGACATGGAAACGCTGCGCCGCGCACGTGCTGCATTGCGCGCTGATGAAAGCGTTTCGGGCGATGATTTCGCGCGCAAGTTGAATCTTGCACCGGCACAAAGCAAGCGATTGTTGGCTTTACTTTGCGCGCAGGGCCAGGCGATGTTCGATTTGGAAACGCGCCGGTATCGCAAGCGTGAAGTGTTGGATGTGCCCCTCGATGATTTGAAATTGGAATTAGATTCATCGCGTCTGGAAAAAGCTCGTGAGTTGGTGAAAAAAGGCGGGGTCAAAATCGAAAAGCGTGATGAAGGCTTGCTACAAACCACCATTCGCGGCGAAGTGAAAAGCGGTGATAACGAATATCCTGTCGCTGTTACTTTAGACAGCGATGGCAAAATCGTAGACGGCGATTGCGAGTGTTCGTGGTTTCACTTCAATGCCCTGCGCGGTGGGCCTTGCCGTCATATCTTAGCCATGCGCGAAGCCATCGCCAGCGCCGGTAGCGATGTTGAGGCTAAACAAACTGAATGGTGGGAAGTGCTGGTATAAAGAACGTCTGGAAATAATGAAAAGGCATCTAAGAAACTTTCTTAGATGCCTTTTCATTGTCAGTCGCCTACTCGTCCCTTGCTCTTTTGCCTTATCTGTTGTTTAACGATTACTTTAAATCGGCGCTGTGACTTTTCATATTCAAGAGAAACTAACTCTGCGTTAGAAAGAAACGATAACAAAATGCCGCAAATCGAATGGCATCCGGTTTGGCTATCGCTGCAAGTGGCTTTGGCCGCTCTGGTTTTGACGGCGTGTGTTGGTATTTCAGCAGCGCACTGGATGACGGGACACGAGTTTCGCGGCAAAAGCCTGATCGAGGGATTATTAATTTTGCCCCTTGTTTTGCCACCTGTTGTAACAGGCTATATTCTGCTCCTGCTTATCGGCAAAAAAGGGCCAATTGGCGCGTGGCTGGAGCAGTTTGGAGCGCGTTTGATTTTTACGCCGAGTGCAGCCATTTTAGCAGCTTCGATTGTGGCGTTTCCTTTGATGTATCAAAGCGCTAAGGCAGCGTTTTTGAGCCTCGACCCGTTCTGGCAGGATGCAGCACGCTCTTTAGGTGCCTCATCGTGGCGCGTTTTCTGGACAATTACCCTGCCCCTCGCCTGGCCCGGTTTGGCCGCCGGGGCGATTTTGACTTTAGCACGCGCTTTAGGAGAGTTCGGCGCGACGATTATGGTGGCCGGCAATATCAAAGGGCAAACCACAACTATGCCGCTTGCCATTTACATGGCTGCCGAAGGCGGCGACTTAGAGGTCGCCGCAATCTATTCCGCACTATTGGGAGCGTTGAATTTAATTTTCTTAGTCGCACTGAATCATTGGACACGGCGACAAAAACGCTTAAAAACAAGATGAATAGATTTTTCGCAACAGGTTTATTGGGCCTGTTTTTGACATTATTAACTCCGATACAAGCGCAGTCCTCGCAAACCAAGTTAGTAATCGCAGCGGCAGCGAGCTTAACGGACGCCTTGACGGAGATCGGCACCGTTTATCAGAAGCAGCATCCGAACGTGAAACTGAACTTCCACTTTGGTTCATCCGGCACGCTGCAAAAGCAAATTGAAAACGGCGCACCAATTGATGTTTTTGTTTCAGC
>DASWNL010000515.1:0-12881 GCA_036399215.1 Abditibacteriaceae bacterium | reverse complement strand
ATCCCAACAGCCAAACCAGACAACCACATAATCAGAATGTGTTTGGCCGGGTAGGCATTCAGGTAACGCCTCTTTCACGCTAATCCACCGGCCTGGCTCATTTGACAACTGCTTTTGCAGTTCCTCTATGCGTTGCTGCATTTCTTCGATTTCGCTGAGCATAGGAATAGTCATGACAAAGCCTCCTTCAATGCCACATCCGTTAAATCCACATTGAAAAACCGTTGCGCGCCGCGTTGGGGCAAGGGGTTTTGGAGCGATCGCACATTTTCCAGAATCCAGGCAAAGCGGCCTCTGGCATAATTGCCGAAAGCAAGCTCCTGATCGGAAATCGTGGATGCCAGTTCTTCCGTCGGCACACAATCTTTTAAATCCACTACGGCGACAACGCAGCCCAGTGAAAAATGATGGGCCAGTTTCGCTTTACCCCGCTCCGTGTATTCGCCGATTTCAACGTAACGCGGCGATAAGGCTTTCCAGAAGTGTTCGTTTTGCAGGCAGATCTTGAGTTCTGAGGTGCGCCTGGAAGCGTGAATGGCTAAAGGGCCTCGGTAATCGGTCGGCCAACTGCGCGTCTCAATCTTTTTCGCCCCGATTGCCACCAATGTGGCCCAGGGATCCCAGAGCGAAATGGCGCGAGTGTATCCCAGAGATACACCATCTTGGGGTTGAAATTGAGCAACCTCAACTGAGGGCAAGTCCATCTTTAGCTGCCGCAAGGCTTGTCCGGCGTGCTCGTTGCCATAACTGTTTTTCATGGAATCTTTACCTCTGCTTCCGATTTTTCCGGCGGGGTGCGTAGCTTTTCAGCATTTCCTTGCATAACGCCTTCATGGTGTTAACTTCAATGGCGTTGCCGATCTGCCGGATTTGGTCTTCACGGTTGCCGCAAAACGAATAGCTTTTGCGAAATCCCATCGCGGCGCCTAGTTCGTGCGGCTGGAGCATCCGAAACAGAATATCCAGCACGCCAATGACTTCGCCCTTATCAGCCACATACTCCACAAACTGCGGGTCAACCAACGCAAAGCGATCTTTGGTCGTGATGGTGGGTAGTGGCTCATTTACGTCCGCGGCGCCGCGACTGGTTACGGTTGGCAACGGTGAAGTAACGGGCAGGCAACGCCGCGCATGGCCCCGGTCTTCGGTGGAGTGTTCCAGCGAAATCAGATAAGGCTCAATGACGGCAAAGCGCGGCTGTGTATCAAGGGTCTTAATTGGCTCGTCCAATGGATAGACACGTTGCGCTCCATCACCACGCCCCTTGTGACTTCCGTGATATTTCATCAGAAACGGCTCACACAATCCAATGTGTTCACCTCCCGCGCAGATTGTCGGCGTAGGCTCTTCCAAAGAGCGCGCATCACAGTTGTTACGCAGGACAACCAAGAACAGCTGCACCAGGTTGCCCGCGCCGACGCCTGTTACTGAAGGCAACGGTGTATCAATAGAATGTGTGCGTGGAACTTGTCCGTCCCGTTCACCAAAATTAGGCACGATAAAGGGCAAGCCGGAAAACTTCTTGATGCCGGCATAAATGCGGTTCATGGTATTTTCGGCAAGTGGCCTGTCCCGGTTGTAGATGCTTTCGCCCTGAAGGCTCCAATCAATGATGTTGCGCGCGGGGACAAACTTTGGTTTCTGCCCAAACAAGCTGCTTTGCTGCTCCGGCTTTGGCTCGTGCGTTGGCTCCGGCCAGGTAATACGCCCTTTCTTGCGCGCCTGAAGGAAAAAGCGCTTGCGCGCGGTGGCCGCGCCGAAAAAGGCGCTATTCAAAACGCGATAGTCCACTTTGTAACTGCGAATTTTAAGCTGCTTGATCCAGTTCTTGAAAAACAAGCCTTTCTTTTCAGGAATTGGGCGCCCGCGCTTTTTCTCGTCGGGATAATCATCGGGGTAAAGCGGCCCCCACTGCATGAACTCCGGCACATTTTCAACCAGGATATTTTCAATGTTGATTTCTTCGGCCCAGCGAATGACACACCAGGCTGTTGCCCTACTCTGCGCGTTCATCGGCTTGGCGCCTCTGGCTCTGGCGTGGTGCGTGCATTCCGGCGCGAACACGGCAAAGTGCAAATGGGCACTGGGCACAATCTTACGCGGCCAAACCGAATCCAGGTTCTCGCACCAGTGGCGCACATTGGGATGGTTAATTGAGTGTGTTTTAATCGCTGTATCCCAGTGGTTTACGGCATCCACTTCGACCTCAATGCCCAGTTCCTCGCACGCCTCCAATAAGCCGGACGTGCCGCCGCCGGCGCCACAAAAGAAATCGCCCGTTTTGATGGTTACTTTCACATGACCTCACTTAGTGGCAGGCACAGGTGCATCCACGTATCTTGGCCCCAGTGCTGCCAGAACCGATCATCGTAATCAATCTTGCCCCGGCAGTTAGGACAAGTGCCGTTATTAGTGTTGTGCCACTGCGGGCCGGACATCCAAGTTGTGCCAGGGTGGGTTTGTTGGCGCGCATGGCACTCTGAACACAAATTAGGCTCGGCCCAGGAGCAGCCACCATTACAGGCCGCTTCATTGGTGCAACCACAAACACGGCAGACCATTACGCCGCGCGCGCAATTCGCACAGTAAAAGGGGCCGTTGGGTGTTAGCATCGCGCCGTCTGGGCCGCGCTTGACGCCGTTCTTTTCCGGCTCGGCCTCGGATGCAGCCTTAAAGGATTGGGTGTGCCCTGCTCCACAACAGGCGCAGTGAGCCTCGTATTCATCAAATGAGGCCTGTGTTCCTATATTGGTTGATTGGTTCATAAAGGCACCTCCACTTGGGGAAATTCCCGCACTTTCACATCTTCCGGCCATTCGTCTTGGTCGCCGCCTTTCTTGTCGTTTGGTTCCCACATCCAGCGGTGGTCGTCAGCACTGGGATAATAAAGCCGTGCCCGGTATGCGTGGCGTTGCTCGATGCCCTCTGCATCACGGTCACTGACAATGACATAGCGGCCCAACTGCTTAAGGAAAACCGGCACCTTGGCGGCGCGGCACTGCTTTATCGTCGAACGGGCAATAGCAATGTCGAAAGGCCGCGCGTCGGCGCCGGATTCTCCACCAACCACGAGCCAATCAAACGGGCACTTGGGGCCAAGCGCATCGCATACCTCGCAGGGAGCATATTCACCGTCGCAAGTGCAGCCTGTATGGCGCCGATCTTCCATTGCGTCGCTGAACAATTGCTCAAAATCAACAAGCTGCAACGCTGGCTCGTAAGAAATCCAACGCACTGCGGCAGGAATTTGCCTCAAGGTAGACAAGCGTTCGTTGGCCGTGTCTGGGTCTTCGATACTCACACCAAGCCAGACGTTAGGTAGTGGCAATTGAAATTCGTCATCGCGGCCTAACCTGACTATTGTTTCAGAGCGCAACATTTCGGAATAATTGTCCCGGTCTTGATACGCTGCATCGTGGATCATCATGCCGCGTTGCGGAGTGCTTAAATATTCCAGCATTCGCTCTGGCCGCTTGGTAAGGATTAGAAAAATATGCTGTGGACACAAAGCCATAACCGCAAATACACGGTCGATAAATTCAAAGGGAACATCTTCGTGGAACAAATCGCTCTGGCTGTTAACAAATATCCGCTCTGGCTTTTTCCAGTGCAGCGGGTCTTCCAAACGGTCGGGCACACTACGAACAAGCCCTGTCCAATTCAGATTGCCGCCTTTGGTTTTTTCGACGAGGCCCTGATAAAGCGGGAATATCTTCTTGTTGGGATTGTGGGACAAGCGCCATGCTGTTTTGATGGCATAACAGTTTTTGCAACCGTCCGATTTTTTATCGCAGCCGAGCGTGATGCCCCACGATTTTGTTGCCCATTCAATGGACGTGTTCGAACTCATGATTTCTCCTTCCGGGATTGTTTAATAATGCGAACTGCGCAGTGTTGGTTAAGGCGCCGCACACCGTTCTGCTTGCGATGGCGAAGTTCTTTTCCCCTGACTCTAATCAGGTGTCGTTGAATCTGCTCCCAAGTCCAACGCGGGCCTAAAGTCGCGACGTGTTCGATAATGCGGTTTCTCTGGCGCGTGGCTTTTGTCTTCTCGCGTCTGTGAGCCTGCACAACAGCGGGGCGCTGTTGCTGAAGATATTTGACGTGCTTAGCGATTTGCTCCCATGTGCGTGGTTTCCCTCGCTCGGCAAGCTGTTTGACGATGAGGTTGCGCCGCCGCGTGATAGCGGCTTTTTCACCTCTTGCCATACCGCGCGTTTTATTGGCAGGCCATCCAGCTAAGCCTGTGCCTTTGGACAAAAGGCCTTGCAGATATTCATCTTGCTTTTTGGTGAACAGAGAGTGCTTTAATTCCAAATTCACCGGCTTGGAGCGCGGCCAACGCGGGGAATTATATTCGGCTAAAAGCCATTCAGTCTGTTCCGGCGTAAAGCAAGTGCGCCCGCCTTTTGGATTCATGAAGTGGAGCCGCATTTTTCCTGCTTTGGCGCCGCCAATACCGTGATAACGAACGAGCTTGCCAATTCTGAGAATGTCCCATCCGGTGACTCGCTCTAATGCCGAAGCGGGCCACGTTTGCCAACTGTATTTGAGAAATTCCACCATTAAGGGCGAAGCGTGGTGAACCTTGTCGCCTAATGGCCCAAACTTTTTCCAGTATTTTGCCAGCGCGCGGGGCTTGGCAGGGCGCGGATCAGCCAAAGTGCAGTGTGACCAACGCAGCGCAATAGCCTGCTCTTGCTTGTGGCAAAAAACGGTAACTTGGGAGCGTGGCGTTACTCCCTCAAAATCCGTCGCGATCTGCACCGAAGCATGGCGGCACCGCAAACAGCCGATTTGCTCACCCGGCTCGGCAGGTGGAAATAGTTCCGGCGGCACATGCTTGGAGCCGCTATCTACCGTCGAAACGACACGAGCGTGCCGGTTGCGGGCATATTCATTGAGGCAGTCCCGGCATGAGCCATTGTAGCCGTCACTGGTTTTCTTATTGTGCCCCCATTTGGTGGACAGTGGTTTCCAGCGACGGCAGGCGCGGCAATATTTATCACCACGCCGCAGGTGAAATAGAACCTCGTCGCGCTCAGCATCGGTTTCTACCATCAAGTTGCTGATCTGCTTCTCGCTTAGTTGCAAGTGGGCGGGCGGTTCAGGCGAGGTTTGATTGGCTATTTGGGGCACGCTGGCTCCTCTTCTCTTGCTGCTTTGTCCTGTGACTGCAACGCTTCCTTGATTTCAGTCTCGGTGTGATCGTTTTCGCAGTAAATGCTGACGACTTGACCCAACGCGCCTCGTTCGCCAAGGATATATTCGCCGGTTTCACTAATCCGAACATTTTGCAAGTAAATCGTCTTGGTGCCCTGCAATGCGCCTCCGCAGATGGGGCATTTCTGAATTAACATTGGCCTCCCTCCTGAATCTTGGGGCACGCATCGTAATGCAGGGCGCACTCGCTGAGAAAGTAAGAATCGGATTCCACATTCAAATTGGCGGCAAAGCGGATGATCTGCACGCCCTTGGCAATGTTTTGCGCGCAGTGGCGGCAACGAATGCGGCCTGTGGAGGCCTCTACAGTGGCGCGGCCAATCTCGAAAATAGTTCCGGCGCCCACGTTCACGCGATAACCGGCATGGACGTTACGGCGGATAATAGCGGTGCTTGTCGCTCCGATGGTGAGGAACTTTTTGGCACGACAGCGGCGTGTGGTTTGTGTGGGACTTAAACGGGAAACAGTGTTGGTATTCATGTCTTTAAAAACCTGGTGGTGAATTTTTGCAGGGATAGGGCGCTCTACCTACTAGTGCCCTATCCCTGCTTTTGTTCTCAATCGAAATAGGTGTTGAAATCAAACTCGCCGTTGGGCAGGTAGCCGGGCTTCAATTCGCCGGTGTCGGGGTCAATGTGTGGCGGCACCACAATTTTTTCAACGGGCGCGGCCTGTGGGTGGGTCAGTCGAAGAACTTTGTTTTCGTCGCGCGTCAGTTCGCCGCGCTGCACGCAGCCATCAAGGAAACGCTCCAAATGCTTGCAGTGCAAAAGCGGAGTTTTGATGCTGATTGTCACGCCCACTTTTTTTGCCATTGGATTCCGACGGAAGCGAAAATCCTCGCAGGAGCAACGGCACTCGCCGGTTACGAGGTCAAGTTCGGGGCGATGTTTGATGTTTTTGTCATTGCGTGTGAAAGACTTGGTGACGCCTCCCACGATTTCCGGGGTTTTGTAGTCAACGCGAACGCGGCGGCGAATGGGGCGAGGGTTGTAGGTGCGGGTTCTGGGACGGTTGGTGTGAACGGGACGCTGGAAGCTTCCCATAGGGCCAACGCGCGGATAAAGCAAAGATTGTGGAGTTTGGGCAGCGCGTGTGGCGCGGGTAATGCTTTTTGCGGCTTGCTTTGTGGCTGCTGTCTGTTGATACTTCATCTCGAATCAATCTCCAATCGGGTTTTGGTTACGATTGAGGCGCCGACTTTTCCAGAGTGGGGCGCCTTTTTCGTTTTACACTTCTAAAAACCTCGTGGTGAATTTTTGCAAAGGAAAATGCCTGAAGATTTCCTGCACAAAATTTTTTTTATTCCCGTTGCCGCTGCCCCGCTTCATACTGAGCTTGATTTTGAACTTCATACTGAGCTTCATATTGCTGTGCCTGGGCCTGTAAAGCATGGTCAACTTCTCGCGCCACTTGTGTGGTTTCGTAGTGAATAAGGCGAAAGGCAGAAGCAAAGAAAGTGACGAGATCACGCTGCCACAAAGTCACGTCCTGACGGGGGTTGGCATCAAAGGCATGGTTAAGGTAATCACCGATCTGCGGCAAAAAGGACTCGAAATAATAGCGATTATCGCGCGGATGATAGAGGCGGCGCGCCCGCCACGGCGATGGGCTGTTGGCTTCGTAGTGAACGATATAAGCATTCAATTCCAGCGCGCGAAAAGTGTTTTCCCATCGCTGGCAAACTTCAGCCTCCGCCGGCAAGCGCGTAAAAAGCTCCATCGGCCAGGTGCTGAATACAACCGGCTCAATCCGGCTTATCCAGCGAATCAAACTCTCGTCAAGTCTTTCCAACTGCGCGGCCAAAACAGCACTGTCTCGCGGCATGGAAGAGCCAGGGCCGACACTGTGACCGGCGCGGTGTCCACTTAAAACGGCAGAAGTCGCCTGGGGTGTTGCCTGGGGATTATGAGGAGAAGGAGTGGGTGTCATGTTAGCGGCTTTGTTGATGGATTGGCTATGGCCCTTGACGCAATGAGGATTTTAGCGTTACAATCCCATTCGTATTTGTCGTATTTATTGAGGAATGCTGGTTACAACTTGCGTTACAACTTGAAGAGGCCAAGAGCCGCGCTTTTCTCCCAGAGAAGAGCGCGGCTTTTTTATTCTCAGCTTGTTGTAATCCGTATGGCAATGCGTAATGTGAACCATAATGTGAACCATGGTTCACATTACAGCAAAAATCCGCAAATGCGAACAGCAAATGAAAACAGCGAAGAAAAATAATCGAGTTCGATTAATCACATGATGCCGGAGGCCGGTTATGGCCGCACTATCCGTTACAATCCCGCCTGCTGCGCACCAGGGACACAACAATGTTCAGTTCCTTGGGGGAGATTCCTGCGCGGACTCCTATGAAGTGGCGAACAAACCAGTGCGTGACATTGAAATCTATTTAGAGCTTCAAAAGAGCCATGTTGATAAAGAGACGGGGCGCATCTGGGTTCGCGGCATTGCTTCGGACAACAGCGTTGATTTTCAAAACGACATCGTTGAAATCTCGAAAATCGGCACTTCGCTTTCTATTCTCAATCGTGGATGGGGCAAGTTCAATTTCGAGCATCACGACGAAAAAGTCGGGGAGATTACCAAAGTTGCTTTCATCACGCCGCAAGAGGCTTTTGCCAAATATGGCGTGGAATGCACCGGAACTGTGTTGGAGTTGGAAGGCTTCATCTACGCGGTAACGGAGAAGACACCGGAAAAGAGCGACGTGCGCGAGTTGCACAAGCTGATAGATGTTGGGGCGCGGTTGGGGTTTTCGTTGCAAGGCGGCATTGTGCAGCGTATCCCGGTCAAGGGCAAAGACAGCAAAACCTACATGGTTGCTGTTCCCTCGTTCGTGAACCTGTGCGCGATTACAACGCAGCCGGTGAACATGAACACGATTTGCCTGCCGTTTGCCAAGTCTCTGGCTGCCGTGCTGTGTGAAGGTGGTTTGAGCGAAGCGGAATGGTCAATGGTGGATGAAGCCAACCACAGCGCAAATGGAGTAAACAAGCCGGCGCCGCTCTTATTCATGGGCGATGGCTTTGGTAACGGGAGCGTGGACGCGCTGATTAAGTCAGCGGTCGGAGCGGCCCTGTCCTCCTCCGGCGGGCAAGCCCTGGTGGGCGCCCTGGGCGGCGATAGTATCCGCAGTGGCGCTGTGGACGCCAAAGCGACGGGAACCGTTGTAGATGAGGCGGCGACGGGCAGTCAATGCTCACGGTGCAACTGTGCTGTGACTAAAGCAACGAAGTTTTGCCCTGAATGCGGCGTCATGCAGCCTGAACTGCGGAAATCGCTCCAGAGGGCAACGGCTGGGTTTTCGAGTTCATTTGAGAACGCTTTTGAGCATCGGTTAGATTTAGTTTCGGCGGCGCGTGGCTTCCAGGAAGCCTTTGCCCTATAAGTAATTTTTAGGTTGACAACGAGTCATAAGGCCCAGAGCCATGTGTCCCCAGGGGAATCCCCCAACGGAGCGCATGGCTTTTTTGTTTTGCCTTGAGGAGAGCATTATGAATATATTCGGACGCAAACCGGCACCTGTGCAAACACGGGGTGACGGTTCACCCACCATCTCTGCGGGCGACTTTGCAGGTCGTGTCGAGGCCATGAACTCGCACGCGGCTTCGGCCTCTTCAACTGAAGATGCGATTATCGTCATGCGCGAAGCTACGGGCATCACCAACGACTTGATGAAGTCCATCTCAGCCATTAAGCAAGGCGAGGCGCCCAACGCACAAGAAGAGCCAGACGCCACGGTCGCAGACGCTACCGATGCAGTAGCCGCGAACGATGTTGATAATGCGGTTGCTACCGACCCCGTTACTGACCCTGCTACCGCTGCACCTGAAGGCGTTACGCCTGATGCCGGTGATGTTGCAGGCGTTACCGATCCCGACGATGCCGATGAAGGTCAGCCCCTGGCTAAATCCATCGAAGAGATTCTTGACCAGGCGCAAAAAGCCGCACAATCGCAAGGCGCGGAACTCCAGGTGGATGGAAGTAATTTGATTGGCCCGCTCTTAAAAGCCGTGGTACATAACCAGGAGCAATCACAGGTCACCAACGACTACCTGGAGCAGCTCGGCTCATTGCTCACCAAGTCGCTGGAGGGTATCGCCGCGATTGCTGAAAATCAGCAGGCTTTACACGAGAATCAGCAGAACCTCAGTTCTCGACTCGCTGACATTGAGACGGTTCAGCAGCAGAGCGTTCTGGCAGCCGGTTCCCAGACCGAACAGTTCCAGAAATCGGTAGAAGCAGCCGTAAGCACCACTCTGGCGCCGGTTATGGGCTTTATCAACAACATTCGGCAGTCACCGCAAGGCACGCCACAGGGCCGCGCGCCTCTGGCGCCTGGTTCAGTAGCCGGTGTGACGCTGGCCGATGCCGCGCCGATTGTGGCCGTTGTAGCCGAGTCGCATCTGGGCTTTACGCGCGACGAGTTGAAAAAGGGCATCGAGGCGCATATCCGCAGTGATCGCGCGAAAGAAACCGGCATCACCACCCAGCACTATCTCGCCTGTGGGCAAACCCCGCTCGCAGATCTTGACCCGCAGATTTACGAGGTCGCTTCCAGGGAGCTAAAGCGCCCCTTGCCGACTTCGTAGCTCGCGGCTTGGCAAGACGGTTGGCAGTGCAAATTAACACTCGACTTAACAACTGACTACGGGTTTATCGCCCGCAAGTATCCCAGAGCAATATCCCAGTCGGGAATATCCCAGAGCGCAGAGCGCCACTTCGCAATAGGTGAGGAAACACAATGATAGATTTCCCCAATGGCAATACGCTGAGCATGAGGGACTTTCAAAAGTCCATCTCAGCCGCCTACGCCCCGCGTTTTGGCGCTGACGTCGCCGCCGGCATGGCCGAGGCATTTATGGAAGACGCCCTTTCCAAGGGCCTGGCTTCGACAGGCACGCAAGCTATCGCTGGCGTGACGACCGGTGGCGACGCCACCACAATGGAAGCGCTTTATGATGAGGTCGTTTCAACCGAACTCAACATGAAAGATCATGCAACCATCTGGAACGACCTGCAAAAAATCCCGGTCTTCGAGGAGTTCTTGCAAAAGGTTGATATGAACTCCTACGGCGGTTTCCGTCGCGGCGGCTTCATCAACCCCAACGTGGCTTCGGGCGGCGTGACTTCTCGCATTCCCAACCTCAAGCGTCAGGGTATCCCTGTGCGTTGGGTGGGCGGACGCTTTCAGACGTTTACCAACCTGAACAGCCAGCGCACGCTTGGCCTCAACGTTGACCCGGCTGTTGGCAATGCGGGTGAACTGAACTCAGAAGCGCGCTTGCAGCAGATGATTCTCAACGCCAACGAATTGTGCTTGCATGGCGACAACGACATTAACTCGCTGGAGCCTTACGGGATTTTGCAGCAGATCCGCGCGCACTATACCAAAGGCAAGCCGACGCGCATTGACATGAAGGGTCAGCCCATCACGCGCGATTTCGTGCCGACCCTGCGCACCGCTTTGCGTCTGGCCGGCGGCAACTGGTCGCACTTTTACGGTGCGCCCACGATGTATAACGACCTGGAACTCTCCATGCTCGGTGACATCCGCCGCACCGATGGACAAGCGGTTACGCTCGGCATGTATCCCGAAGAAGCGTTAATTCGCGACTTGGGCGGCAAGAAGGGCACCTCCTTATTGCGCGAAGACCAGTTCCTGGAAACGCTCGGCGACGAGCCAACCGTGAGCGACGATGGTGCGCCCACTCGTCCGACGACGGTTACCGCTGCGGCTGCGGCTAACGCTGCCGGCACCAACTTCTGGGGTTCCAACCTGGCAGCCGGTGTTTACTTCTATTCGGTGGCTGCGGTTGGCATCAATGGCCGCTCCGCTGTGCGCGCCCTGACCGGTAGCGTAACCGTCAGCGCCGGTGATGCCGTAACATTAACCATCACCAACGCGGATGCTGGCACGGTGTTCTTCGAGATCTATCGCGGCACCACGGCAACCAATCGCCAATACCTCTCGCGCGTAACTGCTGAAGGTGTAGCGGCTGCTGGAGCCACGACTTTCAAAGACGACGGCGAATGGCGTCCCGGCTGCTCGACAGCCATTGCCATGACGATTCGTCCGATGAAGAAAGCCCAGAGCATTCACATCGCGCAGCTTCTGCCGACCACGAAAGTGGAGTTGCCGCCGGAACTCATGGCGAGTGAAGGCGGCTGGATTTGCGGCTTCACCCCGCGCGTCATGAACGAAGTTCACCAGGTCGTTATCGAGAACATCGGGCGTTACACCGGTTAAGCCGTAAATGATTCAGCAAAAACTGATTCAGCAGCAACTGAAGTTTCGTAACTAAACCAAAGGCGCCGGGGAATTGAAGAACCGTTGGATTGATTTTTGATTCATGACTTTCAATTCGCCGGCGTCTTTGGTTTTTAGCGGGATAAGTGGCATAAAACCCACCATAACCCACTACAACCCACCAAAAAGTGGTTTGTTTTGCCGTTTATTAAATTGAAAACGAAGGAATATTCCGATGAAGCGTAATTTTCGTCCGTTGTTGTCCGCGTTGTTGTTAGGTTGCCTTTGCTTTGCCTTGCCCTCTGTGGCAGGCCTCGGCGGTAGCCTGGGTAATAGCCTGCGTGAAAGCTCTACTGTGAACCATGGTTCACAATTCCCTGGCGCCACGCGCTATAATAAAGCGCGAATATCTCTGTCCGGCGTCGTTCTTCCCCTGCCGGAGGGAAAGGCAAATACCATGTCCAAAGATACGTTGGTTGCTCCTGGCGCCACGGCTGCTCCTGCCACTGCTCCTGGTGGCGCACGTGATACCGATGGCACTCCGCTGTCGTCGGTGCCGATCATAGGGCGCGGACCGCAGCCTATGGCTCCACCTTCTCAACCACAACTGGTTACAGTGCTGTGCGATGAAGAGTTCTCGCACATGTGGGGCGAACCCACTCAGACCAACGCTGGCCAGGCGCATATCGGCGCCGACGGCGTTTTGATGGAACCGCCTGGCATTGCCAGTGCCCTTTTGCGCGTCTGTCTGACAGACCCCAAGACCAACGAGCGCAAGTTCATTTTCAAAGCGGGCAGTGCTGAGGATTTACAGATTGTGGCGGATTTCGAGCGCTCGCGCGTGCAGAGTCCGGGAACAGGCGAAGATTTCGGACGCCTGGTTCGTATCGAATGTCCAACTTTGGCCGGTTCGCAAACGCAGACACGAGCGGGCACGACCATTGAATTCGATAATGACGGCTTCGCCGTGACCGGCGAGAAAATCTATCAAGCGATGCGTCCTGCCTTTCGTGGCGACGGAACGAGCGATGACAAGGACAATCCCCATGAAATCTATTTTCATGGTCCTGTCGAAACCGAAAGCGAACTAGATGGTTTGCAGGCTGCACTTGACCGGAACAGCATCGTTGATGTTGTCGACCCGAATCCCGCTGCGGCCCAGTTTGCCGACCAGTTCGCCGAAAGTCTGACTCCCAACACTTCGGCCACACCTGGAACAACGGGCGACGATGGCACATCGGACACACCTGCGCCTCTTGACACACCTGACACACCTGCGACTCCCGACACGCCCCAAACTCCTGATCCACTGGCGCAACGCCTGGCTGATGAATTTGCGGCAGACAAGGTTCAGTTGCTAAGTGGCGCGGGTTTGAGTGATAAAGCGTCTTTACAGGCTGC
>DASWNL010000514.1:0-11579 GCA_036399215.1 Abditibacteriaceae bacterium | reverse complement strand
GCAATCCCCTTGCGCCACTGCTACCATCGGACGACACCATAACGTGCGTCCACTGTTTAAGCGGCAGTTGCTCTTTTGCGCGAATTGAAATGGCGTTGCCGGGCCAGAAATGAATCAGTGACCACTTCAATTTGCCGTCTTCAATGAGCAGTTCATAACCCCGGCTTGCCGCATCCGTCCAGGCGCGCGAACGATGAAAGACTACCGCGCGCTCTTTTAAGTCCGGCGTTTGAAGCCAGAGCGAAATCGTGAATGGTTCATGGCGTTGGAAGTTGCCGAAGGGCAAATCTACGGCGTCATCGCCGCTAAATTCAATGGCGTTGCCGTTTTTTCCCGGCACGATTTTGTTTTCGCCGTGCAAAGTGGCGGGTTGGTCGGCTTTGATATCGTTGGCGAGTTTGTTTTTATCCAGTGCATCGAAGGAAAAACGCCCCGTTTCGCCGGGGATTTCGAGTGCTGCTGGACGATTCTTGAGCCAATTTTCAAAAGCCGCGATTTGTTGGGCTGTTTCAACGCCTGATTTTTCAAGTTCAGCGATCTTTTGCTTTAATTCCGCATGGCGTAAATTGCCTTTTTCATCGAGCAGCATTAATGCAGGCGTAGGCGGCGAAGGCGTGAAGAAAGAATAAAGGCCGGCTTCGTCTATGTTCTGAAAATAGGCGAACAGGCTATAGTAATCTTTGTGCGAAATCGGGTCAAATTTGTGGTCGTGGCAGCGGGCGCACTCTGAAGTCAGACCTAAAAACGCCGTCGAGAAGGTTTGCACGCGGTCAGCCACATATTCCACGCGATACTCTTCTTCGACGCTGCCACCTTCGGCTTCTTGTTGATGCAAGCGGTTAAAAGCCGTCGCTAAAACCTGCTCATCCGTTGCGTTTGGCAACATATCACCGGCGATTTGCCAGGTGACGAATTTGTCATAGGGCAAATTCTGGTTGAAGGCTTTGATAACCCAGTCGCGCCACATCCATACATCGCGTTCTCGGTCAACCTGAAAACCATAACTATCGGCGTAACGCGACAAATCCAGCCAATCAACCGCCATGCGCTCGCCGTAACGCGGACTCGCCAGTAATCTGTCCACGACCTTTTCATAAGCGTTCGGCGTTTTGTCCTGCACAAAAGCGCGAACCTCGTCGGGTGTCGGCGGTAGCCCGGTTAAATCGAAACTGAGGCGGCGAATCAGTGTTTCTTTTGTTGCTTCTGGCTGCGGTTTGAGGCCGCGTTGCTTCAAAGTCTCGCGCACAAAGGCATCAATCGGCGAAATGGCGCCTTTGATGGCGGGCACTTTGACTTCTTTAAGCGGAATGAACGACCAGTGCGCTTCGTAAACCGCGCCGCCCTTAATCCACTGGCGAATGGTTTCAATTTCGGCAGCTTTGAGCGGCTCCAATTTCGCTTCGGGCGGCGGCATGACTTCGTTGGGGTCATGCGAAACGATGCGTTTGAGCAATTCGCTTTTATCCGGCTGTCCCGGCACGATGACGTTATTTTCGAGGGCGTTCTCTCGCACGTCCAGACGCAATCCCGCCTTGCGCTTGGCGGCATCCGGGCCATGACAAGCGAAACATTTATCGGAAAGAATAGGCCGCACATCGCGGTTATATCGTGGCACTTCGGCAGCGAAGGCTAAAGGCGCGGCAAAAGTGAAGGCGCAGAAAAGGAAAAGGTAGTTGAAATGTTTCATCAAGACGGAACTTGTTTGATAATTGAAGTTTGAAATGGTGGCGCCGGAACCCCCAACCCCCTTGGTAAGGGGGCTATCCTGCAACTTGGTTCAGCAAGGAAAGCGCAATCCTTGGTCAAAAGCATAATATTTTAGCCCCCTTACCAAGGGGGTTGGGGGTTAAACAAAAAGCCCACACCAATTAAGGCGTGAGCTTTTTGCCTGGTTAGTCCAACAGTTAATTCAACTAATTCAACGGCGTGCCGTTGGTTTCGTAACCATTGGGATGATAACCGTTGAGTGCGGTGGAGAGTTCGTCTGCACCTACGCCGGCCAGTTCCAACTCAGTGTCCGGCTTGGTGATGTTCGGCGTGTAAGCGGTTACTTGCTTGGCCATGCGCGTGGGCAACATGGTAGTTTCAAGGCCGTATTCCAAACCGCGACGCAAAACGCAGGTTTCAACCGAAGTCAGGCCAAATTGCTCCATAAGAATGTCGCAGGTTTTGGCCGGGTCGAATTCCTTGCAAGAAAAAACGTCAATGGAAACTTCGCCGCTTTCAGGGAACGTATGCACAGAGATGTGCGATTCGGCGATCATGACAAAGCCGCTGATGCCCCAGTCTTCCGGCGTCACGCCGACATAGCGGGTGACAATGGGCGGCATGATTTTGGTCATGTTAATCCGCCCTGGCAGTGTGTCCAACAGTTCATACAATCCGGGCAAATCTTGCAGCTTGTGCCAGTCGCCGCCCCGTCCCTCAATTACCAGATGCATTTTCGCTCTCCTTTTCGGCAGGGACATTTTGGCCCCATGCCGCCTGTATGCCCGACATTCTGAAGGATGAGGGATGAAGGATGAAAATGATTTTCCGCCTTCCACCTTCCGCCTTTTTGTTAACCGGGCCACACTCCTTTCGCGGCTTTTTCTTTGAATTTTTGTCCGATGCGTCCGCACCGCGAACGGGCACACCGGCACAACTTTACGACCACAACATGGCTGCACGGGGAGCCTGTTTTGGGCGAAAAAAAAGGCCACACCAGAATCAGGACTAATCCTCGCTCTTGCGAGTTAGGCCCCCAGTGTGACTTTTACAGACCAAGATTCGGGGTCTGGATTTTAATTTTTTCTCAAACAGGCTTCATCAAACAGCGCTTAAAGCATACAGAGAAACGATAAAAAAGACAAGTGGTTGCGTGAATTATTTGGAGGAGATTAAAAGCAGTATTTAGCTGCTACATGCCTTGGTTGCGATTCATGAATAAACGAGGGTATTATTAAATGAAATCAATTGTTAGAAAAGGAATAAAATGAAACTCAATGTCAAACTCGGTCCTATAGAATTTGAATATGAGGGTTCTGAAGAATTCTTAAAGGACGAACTGCCAGCAGTATTGGAAACATTCTCGCAAATAGATGTTAAAACTTTCAATGTCGGAAGTGGAAATGGTGGTCCAACTCTTGGAAGCCAGAGTGGGATAGGTTCCTCTACATCAAGTGGTAACGCAGCAATTCAGTTGTCGTCAGGCAACATTGCAGCGAAATTGGATTGTAAGTCTGGTTCTGACCTTGTAATTGCGGCCTGTGCTCATCTCACACTTGTGATGAATAAGGAAGCCTTTAGTCGCAAGGACATTCTCGAAGACATGCAAACTGCAACTTCTTATTATAAGGTAACTTATAGCAAGAACCTTACACAAAGTTTGGCGACCTTAATCAAGGATGGAAAACTTATTGAACGCTCGAAGAATTCCTATGCTTTGCACGCAAGCCAAAGAACACAGTTAGAGGCCATCCTTGCTCAGTAACCCCCTGAGAGACAATCTTCACAAACAAGGGCTTAGCCGCAAGGATAAAATTCTTGTAATTCTTAGCAGTGAAGTTGATAAGCCCAAAACAACAAACGAAATTAAGCAAATAGCAGTTTCGTCGGGTCTGCGCACGGCAAAGAAGTGGAATATAGCGTCAATTTTAGTGAGTGCAAAAGGTCAGGCAATTCATACAAGCGAGGGGTGGATTCTTACCACTGATGGGAAAAATTACTTAACAACGCAGAATCTGCTTGGCCCCTGTCTTGTAAAGAATGTTGCCGCAGATTTGCGGCAACATATTACGACAATTAGCGATGTTAATACTAAGCACTTTCTACAGGAGGCAATAGGATGTTTAGAAGCTGATTTGTTTCGTGCTGCTGTTGTTTTTTCTTGGGTCGGCGCCATTGCGTTACTTTACGAACAAGTCATTCAGCATCATCTCATTGCCTTTAACACTGAAGCCAAGCGACGTGATGCGAGATGGCGTGATGCAGTGACTTCGGACGATTTAGCTCGGATGAAAGAACACGATTTTTTAGATGTAATTGAAGCAATCTCGATAATAGGAAAGAATGTCAAACAAGAATTACAGAACAACTGTTTGAAGTTGCGAAATGCGTGCGGTCACCCAAACTCACTTAAGATTGGGCAGAGAAGAGTCGCAGCACACATTGAAATACTGATACAGAATGTTTTTTCCAAGTTCTGAACTGCACTATCCCACATCGCCAGTATTTCCACTAATGTTGAATCAAAAAAATAAAAGTCCCAGCGATTAAGGCGCTGGGACTTTTTGTTTTACAGTTCGATTTTATCGTGTGTGCCGACTTTGCCGTTGCTTTTGACTATAGCATCCAAAGTGCGGCGTGCGTCTTCGATGGGCGGGGTGAGAACAGCGGTGGGCTTGCGTTCAACGGTGCCCCTGCCGCGCCTTAATCCTTCGCGCTCGATTTTCTTGTGCAACTGCATGATGCCCCAGATCAGTTGTTCGGGACGCGGTGGGCAACCCGGCACATAAATATCAACCGGCACAATGCGATCTACACCCTGCACAATCGCGTAGTTGTTAAAAACGCCGCCGCACGAAGCGCAGGCGCCCATGGCGATAACCCATTTCGGCTCGGCCATCTGGTCGTAAATCTGGCGAAGAACTGGCGCCATCTTTTGCGAAACGCGGCCTGCGACGATCATCACATCGGCCTGGCGCGGGCTGGCGCGAAATACTTCCGAACCAAAGCGCGCAATATCGTATTTGGCACCAACCGTTGCCATCATTTCAATGGCGCAGCAGGCGAGGCCAAAAGTTAATGGAAACAACGAGCCTTTGCGCGCCCAGGTGACCAGGTCTTCCAATACGGCTAAAGCGACGTGATCATCGGGATTTTCCGACTGTGGATTGGCGCCCGTAACAGGGCCGCGCGGCTCAAGAGAAATCACATTTGGATTATTCATTTTAACCTCTTTACAATAGAACACGGAGGCTTTCCCTTCACCGAAACAACACAGATATGCACAGATACAGATTGAAGAGTTAAAGTTGGCAGACTCTCAATCTCCCAATTAAAAGACCGTGTTCATCTGTGCCGTTTCCGTGTCATCAGTGTTCTATTGTCTTACTCCCATTCCAGCGCGCCACGCCGCCACACATAAATGTAGCCGCCTACTAAAAGTCCCAAGAAAACCAGCATCTCAAAAACGGCGAACATGCGCAGTTGCTTGAACATGACAGCCCAGGGATACAAGAAAATCGCTTCGATGTCGAACAAAATGAACAACATGGCGATTATGTAATATTTGACCGAAAAGCGTAGGCGCGCATCACCGACTGGTTCAATGCCGCACTCATACGGCATACTTTTGACTTTGCCGGGTCGGCGCGGCCCCAGAAAGTTCGACATTAACAGGAAAATGCCGCCCGCCGCCAGGCCGATTACCAGCAAAATAAACAACGCTAAATAAGGCGCTTTGGGGTCGAGCAGGGTGCCGTTAAAATACTGTTCCATTGCTATAAACACCTAATCGAATGCGTAATTGAAGAGCAAGTCACGCGCAGTTTAGCCCCTTGTGAAAATCGGCACAAGATGAAACGCGGGCTTAAGATACAGGGTTTCGGGCCTTATCTTATAGCCGAAACAGTAAAGACTTCTCGCACTCGGTGCGAGTTTTCTACCGGTTTCGGGTCTATGTCTTAATAGCCGAAACCCCTGTATCTTAAACTCACTTTATCGTCGCACAAACTTGCGCTTGTTGCGCTTGAAGCCCTGGTCTACGCGGTCGGCGGCGAAATGCCAGAAAAACTGTTCGGGGCCGCGCTTTTTGAAGTAGAAGCACGAATAGGCACATAACACCGAAGCCAAAAGGCGCTTGCTGGTGCGCCGCACCACATTGATATGTGCCCAAACCGTGGCAATTTCGGCATCCTGCAAATCGGCCATGATGTTTTGCAAAAGCTCGTAAAGTGAGAGAAATTTAGAAGCTTCGCGCATTGCTTCAAGAGCTTCCAAACGTTCTGGTGCGATGAAAGTCGCTTTATCGGGTTCACCGAGAGTTAAACGGAAACCGTTGGCACCACGCTCGAAAAGCAAGCTGCCACCTGAAGCAGGCAAGCGTGGGGAAAGCCAATCGCCCAGTCCATAAATCAGGCCACTTTCGCGGCTGGCCCAGGCGGCCAAAGTTTCTTCTTTACCATCGGCCTCCACGAAAATCGGCAAACGCGTCAGATTACCTTCAATGCCCCAGAAATCATCGTCCATGCGGCGTAATTTCAAGGTTCCCGCGCGCAGGTGATGATTAAGCACCACGATTTTAGTTTCCAAATTGTTCGGGCGTTTGGGATGGCGCACTTCAATCTCTTCATTAACCTCTTCCCAGAACGGGCTATGCACAAATTCAACGGCATCGCCTTCCAGGCCATCATCGGTCAATTCCATGTCGAGCGGCTCGTTGGTTTCGGCGTTGCGCAGTTCGAGGTTGATGGGGCGCAGAATTTCTAACACCTGTCCAACATTGGCGGGCACAGCTTCGCGCAAGATGAAGCGGCCAATGCCAAGCGGCAGATAAGAAGTGTCGCGGCGTAGAGCGTCATTTAAGCCTTGCAGAGTGCCGGCATATTGTGGGTCGTCAGCTTCGATTTCGAGAGCCTGCAGCAGCGCGCCCGCGACATCAAAAGGCTGAATGCCGCCTTGATTGACACCCCGCCGCGCGAATTTTTTGACGGCTTCCAAATCGCTTTCTTTAGGCGTAATAATCTGCGAAGGCGCCAGACGCTGGCGTAAAAGGGCGATGGCGTCCACTTCGGGCAGCGAGGCGCCCATTTCGCTGAGCCAATCTTCGACCAGGCCACGCCACTGCGGCAACTGCGATTTTAAGGTGATGTAGCCACCAATCAGAGATACGAAATGCTCGCGGTCGCTCATCATGTCCAGCAGATTGCGGCGCGTGACTTTATCGGGCGTTTGGTTCCACAACAAGTAACCCAAAAGGCGGCGTGACAGCGGTTGGCCGACGGTTTCGAGCAATTCGACCGCGCGTTCCGTTAAGGTGCCGTTTGGTTCAGGCAACGGCATTTCTTGTAAATCGAGCCAGTCGGGATCGTTTTCGATCTTGTTTTCACGGCGCACCAGTTCTGCCGTCGGCGCGCCGGGATCAAGCAAATAATTGGAATGCAGCCAGGTGGTTTCGTTGACATTGGCGGCAAAGCGTGCGTCGCGTAACAGATTTTCGACAGGTGCTTTGATGTTGGCGGGCAACATCGAGCGCAGTTCGGCCATTTCGCGCACGATAATTTGCGCGTTGACCGGCTTGCCAATAGCAATTAATAAATCTTCGAGGGCACTGGCTAAAGGCTGTCGCGATTTTTCTTCACGCGAAAGTGCGGCCCGCTCGGCGCGAAGCGTCCACTCCCATTCTCGTTCGGTGTGAATCACGCGCTTGCTGCTTTGCAATCCGGCGCGCAATCCGGCGCGCGACAGGGAAAAGCCCGGCTGCCCGGCGATGATTTCACTGGGGCGAAGGGCGCGGCCATGACGGAGCAGCATGGTGACCACGTAATCTTCTAAGAACAGGCGCGCGATGCGTGTGCCGGGGTCTTCGAGTTCTTCTTGCTCTTCGGTTTCTTCTGCTTCGACTTCTTCTAAAGCCGGCTCAGGGATGTTGGTTTCGGTTGATGTCTCAGTGGTTGTGCTCATATTAAGGTGAAAATGAAAACGTTTACCGCTTGTTACACAGACAACAAAACCCGGATGCCGGGGCGCGGCGTCCGGGTAATTCGGCTATTTTGAACAGAGCCGGCGTAGTGAAACGTGTATCTATGGATCAGGCGCACGTGCAGCAAAAGGTTCTCGTTGCGAAATTAAAGTTCCCCGCGCCCTCAACAATATCATCCTTATTAAAAGAAACAATCGGGGCGCCTTGTAAAATCTTAGCGATTCAGCCTCACTAAGGCAACCATGCAATTCAAACTACTAAACCCAGAACAGCGCCGGCAGTTTGATGACGATGGATATTTGATTGTGCGAAACGCTTTAGATGAAGCGACCACCGCGCGCCTGATTGAAGCCGGTGACCGCTTGATCCATTCCGACCAAACGCTTAATCGCCAGACGATGAGCGGCAACTATGATAGCTTTCGTAACTGTGTCAGCATGGATGATGCGTTTCTTGATTTATTGATGCATGAAACGACGGTTCCCCTCATTGTGCAGCTTTTCGGGCCAAATATTCATCTTGTAACCAGCCACCTTATATATAAGCATCCCAATGAAAAGGGCACGCCGCGCAATTTTCGCCAGCCTGGTTGGCATCGCGATGTAGCTGATTCACCGCACGATTTAGGACACGCCCACATTCCGCGCTTTGAAATGAAGTGCGCTTATTACCTCACCGATACATCTGAACCACGCTCCGCCGTGACAATGTTCGCGCCGGGCAGCAATCATCTCAAAGAGAAACTTCACATCCCCGAAGGCGAGAAAGACCCCGAAGGCGCCCTTGAACCTTCACTACAGCCGGGCGATGCCGTGTTTTTTGAAAACCGCACCTGGCACGCGGGCGCCGCTAATTTATTAGGTCGCACCACTAAAGCCGTGATGATGGGCTACGGCTTTAACTGGATGCAACCGATGGATTATCGAGTGCAGGCTGAGCATCTACTGGATAAAACTGACGACATCGGCAAGCAGCTTTTAGGAGGTCTCAAAGACGCCGAAGGCCGTTTCGTGCCCGGCGCCATCACCAAACCGCTTAAAGATTGGTGCAAAGCTCACAATGTCATTTATCGTCCGGTAGATTTTTAATTATGTCTGACTTGCTCACACACTGGCCGTTTTTGATGAATGCCCCGTTTCCAGGCACGGACTGGTGATGCCCATTACCAGCGGGTAGAAGTAAAAGTCATCTAAGAAGGCATATGATAATGATACTCAATATCAACAGTGGGGTGGTGCCAAAAAGCGACCCTGAGATTCAATCTCAGGGTCGCTTTAATTTACTCCGCACTACTTGTGGCTTTTGGTTTTGGAGATGCCTTCTTAACACGAGGTCGAGGTTTAGGCTTTTCCTTTTCCTCTGGCGGCAAGGCCGCTTTTGGTGAGGAAGCTACCACCTCTTGAACTTTTGTAGCCTCACCTTCCTCTGGCGGCGGCTTATAAAAAGTCACAGTTGGAAGGTAAACAGGCGGAGATGGACTGTGACTTGTAACATGAACAACCATTTCCCGCACCACTGCATAGAGTAGTGAGGGAGCACCAATTTCGATTAGGTGTTCGATGTTACCCGGAAAGTCACTTTGGACTCGAAAAAAACCGATAATTTCTAACTTAAAGACGTGCGAATAACGGTTTGCTTCTGGGTCCTTCAGTTCTACAGTTAGCCAACTGATCCACTGCCTGCTCTCTTCGCTGACTTCAATAAAACTGACATCAAAACTCAAGTTAGGGTCACGTGGTAAAACCGCACCTGAATTTTCGTCGGTTTTTTGAAATTCCATTTGTGCCTTAAAAGTTACTTCTTTCAACCAGTATTTTTCTAGTTGAAGCGGGTAAGGCAATGGAGAAACATTCATAATTTTCTCGAAAAAACATTACGCTGCAAGTGCAAGACGTTCTGGCTCACTCGATACAGAGTTCGGGGCATCTTCACTTACGGTGCTACCTTTTTGTGCATCCGATGCATTTGCCTTAAAAACCTGAATGAGCAAATCATTTGCATCTGCGACCATTGATTGATCTTGATACGTGTTTCCTACTATCCAAGCCGCCACTTCGGGAGGCAGTCGTTTGGATGTGTCCTTATCTCCTGGTAGGGAAGAAGTTTGCTCTATCTCCGCTGGAACGTAAAAACAATCCCGGCGCAAATGATAGCCCAAGGCAAGGCCGATTTTCACCATTGTTTCAATGGTAAGATTTGCTCCCCCTTGTAAGACCTTGCCTATGTAGACACGGCTTACACCCATCTTTTTTGCAAGTTGCGCTTTAGTTATTTTCTGCTGCGCCATCAAATCAAAAATTTCATTGGCTACGTCATCTTTCGCCAATTCCACCCAGTATGTGTCTGTCTGCTTACGGCGTTCGATTAATTGATTGAATCTTTCGGCGGCACTTAAATTTTCCCCAGTGTATTTCATTTCTCTCCCTTTCCTTTGTCCGCAAAGCCCTCTACCCTTTCGAGAAATACTTCAATCGAATGGCCTTTGCTTTTGCGATCTCCGGCTTATACGGTTTTTTACCATGTCCTTGAGGCTTCTTGACTCCGTGAGTGCAAATAACAACCCGATGAGGTGTGCCATAGAACCAAAAAAGGCGAGACCCGTTGCTCGCTTTAAATTCGAAGATTCCATCCTCAAGGGAGTTGCATTTTTCCGTATTACGAATGTTTTGTGGGCCGTGTTCTGCAGCAATTGTAATGAGTTCGTTAAGTTTGTCTACGTCGGAATTACCCGCTTTTTCCAATTCTTCTAAAAAGTCAAGGGTCGGACATTCGTCATTTTCAGACCATGCCATAACTGACCATAAAGAGCCTTTAAGGAGTTCGATCATAATAAATGTTAACCTATAGGTTTACAAAGTGCAAGATATTGGATATAATTCTCTGCGTAGTAAAACGAAGAAGCCCTCGCTATACGCCATTATGACATATTTGCGAGGGCCATATTTAAGTATGCAATGCCGCGCTCGTTTAGGCGGCTTTTCAGAACCAGAGGACTATATATTAAGCTGCAATAGTCCTCTGGTGTAGCCGGATAAGGCTATCTTTGAAACGACTGGACACCGTTCAGGATAGCATGGCGGCACCGTGGGCAGCAAGGGCGCACCGTTTATCTGAAGCCCTCCACACGGGAACTTGGCGTGCAATACAGCCGAGAACCCAAGCCAGGATACCGCTTGATCTTTCGGTATTGGTTTGTCCATTGGGTCACGGGCGAAATCGTCCGTTCCAAAAACGGACGACCAATGCCGCTCTGGGTCAAAGACTAACTGGTTTGGACTTTTGCACAGAAAGCCCCGGCTTTTCGAAGTCGGGGCCTCTTCTGAAAGCAAAGATTCTTGGTTGTTGCCATCCAGTTCCAAAACACGGGTAACCGTGATTTTGGGGCGTCGCCCGCCTGAAGGGAGGTAACTACCAATGGCCAAAACCGTAACCATTCGTAAAAGCGCAGTAACCGGACGTATTGTTTCCAAAAAAACTGCCCAAAATAATCCCAAAACGACTTACACCACCAAGGTTAAAGTCGGCCCTGTTAAAAAGAAATAAACAGGGATGACCTTCGTGCTCTGAATCTACTCGCAGTGTCCAGAGCGATGTAGCAACACAAAAGAGAGGTGACTATATCTGAAAACATATCGGATAGCCCTTCGCAGCGGGGACGAGATTACTGTCCAAGCACTCCAGTTCGTCGTTGATCCTTCTGGCTCCTACGTGTTTTATGGAGAAGATGGAACACCTGTTGCTGCTTTTCCCATTGACATGGTGCATTTTGTCAAGGAAAACGGTTAAAAGTGACAACAAGTCGAAGTGCGCCGGTCTGCGCACTTCGAGAAAAGCGGGGAGCGCACTAGTGCGCTCCCCGCTTTTTTGTTGATTGTCCGCCTAATCATCACTCCCA
>DASWNL010000513.1:0-2433 GCA_036399215.1 Abditibacteriaceae bacterium | reverse complement strand
GTGCTGCCCAAATCAAGGCCCAGGGTGCATGAGTTTATGAATTGCTCGTTTTAACTTGCCAAGTCAAGCACGACCATTAAGAAAAGTCATCGCGAAGTAATCTCATTGAGCAACTCTTTCGTAACGGCCTGTTATTTCGCCGCTAAGGGCTTCAACTGATGGGCCACTGTTAACTTATGCGGCGCGGCATCCACAGAACCAATCGACGCGCTGTCTTTATATACCGTCACCTTTTTCACTTTATCGCTGGGGTTATAAACGACATAACTCCATATTTTGCGGCGCGGGTTGAAATAAACGCGTGAAAGCGGCGCATCGAGATGATAATTCCACTGAATCTCGCCCAAATTGCGACGGGAATGCGTCCCATAATAGGTCAGCCCCGGCGTGTCATTATCGCGCGCAATCGGCGAATTCTTCTCCCACAATTCATCCAACTTCGCCGCGACGCTATCACTATCAAATTGCCCCTGATAGGCCAGCACTACATTGCCCAGCGCCGGGCCTAAATCTTCAATCTCTGCTTTGCCTTCTTTTTCTTTGCGTAACTTCAACATCGTTTCAAAACTTTTCTTAGCCCATATCGGGTCACGGTTTAAATAATCAAGTGCAGGCGACATCGGCAGCCATTGAATAGCATAAACCCAGGCTGGGTCGCCACTAAAATAAGTGCCGAAAAGTTGGCCGCCGCTCCACACCATACCAACAATGGGCTGCTTGTAATTTGCGGAAAAATTATCGCCATGAATGTTGAACCAATACTCCATAGTTGCACGAGTTTCCATCGTATAACCCATTGCGCCCGTAGCCGTCATTTTGTCATCGCCCAAGGCTTGCCCCAACATAAAAAGCCCGGCCCAACTTTGCACGGCTTCCGAAGATGATTCTTGATTGTTGCCTGTTGGCGAACTAAAACCACCGGCCCACGAATGACCTTCCCACACATCGAAGGTTCGCAAATGTGGAAACTCTTCGTCGCGCTCATAGTTGGCATATTCTTTCGCAACAAGTCGTGCCATTGGCCCGTAATCACGCAGCCAATCGGGGTCAACCATACCCAAAAGTGCTGAAGCCGTCGCAAAATAGCCATAGTGAAAATGATGATCGTTAAAAGCTTCACTGCCATAACTGGTATTAAAACCAACCAGAGCTTTCCACTTAGGATAGCGCGCGAAGTAATGCGCTTTTTCGCCGGGCGTATAAGAAAACCAATCTGTGAGCGCCGCTTTTAAGTTATCACGTAGAGTTTCAAAACTGGGGTCGTTTAGCGCCCGCGCCGCCATCATGTATTGCGCCATTTGTAACAAATGCTTGCCGCCCCAATATGTGTCTTCACCGTATTCTTTGCGAGTTGCATATCGCGTTAAATAATCCTTCATGCGCGTTGCATCGAAATCATGTGGCAAGCCGGTTTTTTGGGGTGCCGGCAAAATCGGCGGCAGACCATTGAAGGAATAGATAATGCGAAAATCGGTGCCAATAGCAGTTTTCATGGCGCCACGCGGCGTGCGATATTGAACCTTTTCAAACTTCAAATTGTGAATCGTATCGCGCCAGTGATGGGGAAGCCATCCTTGTATCAAGCGCTTTTCAGTGCCCTTTAAGGGTTCAGTTGTCAGATGCCAGCCTGTTGTGACTTGAGCTTTCTCCGGTTGATAAAGCCAGTTCATCTTGCTGTCGCGTGGAATAGCATAAGCATGTTGATGAAAAGCGGCTAAATCATTCGCAGAAGGTAAGGGAGCAATGACTAAATAAGTTTTTTCGCCAGTGAATTCCGTGTTCAACTTATCGCCGTTAAGCAAAAAACGTGTGTTATTTGGCGCGAAGATTCCATATTTGCGTCCGGCGTAGTCAAGACCAACGGCCTCACCGGAAAACGGAAATTGAACCGCTTGATTTTTCACATCGAAAAACCTGGCATCGTTGCCGCTTTGAATAATCGGCGCGGCATTTTTGCATTCGATCCACACATAAGGAATGCCGCGCCCCAGTGTTATGTCCCAGTATTTTTCGGCGCTTTGCGCCTGACGAAAAGTTAAAGTCCAATCGCCCCAATTTTTGGCTCGTGCATCCTGCGGCTTGAAATCAAGACCGGATATTTTCAACGGATAATCACTAATTGGGTCGCGGCCTTCGTCGTTCCATTTCACGGGATAGGAAAACTCGATGCCGTTTTCATTGGCCCTGATTTGATGAGGAAAAGACCATAGCTGCCCGCTGAATTTATCTACCAACAAATTCGTCCACCATCCATTGGTTGGCAGGGCGCGTTTTTGATTGATGGCTTCTTCGGTTACATAAAGAGGGCGCGACAACACGCTTTGCACTTCTTTAGAGGGATTAGGCGGGAAAGACGCATAAGAACCTTTGCCAGCAGGCACAACTGAAGTTTCCTGCGCCTGAGAGCAACCCGCAGACAACAAAAAGATAGCG
>DASWNL010000512.1:0-5507 GCA_036399215.1 Abditibacteriaceae bacterium | reverse complement strand
AGCGATGGCACCGAGCATCTTGCCGTTAAAATAGACCGGACTACCACTCATGCCGGCAATGATGCCGCTTTGACGCTTGACAACAGGGCCGTCTAAGACGCGAATCAAGACGATATCGCCGCCACCGTTGACGCGCTCCAGGCGGCCTAAGGCTTCCACCTGAAACTCTTCGATGGTTGTGCCTTGAAACACGCTGCGCGCGATACCTTTCATGCCGCGTTTAATCTCCGACGAGCGGATGATCTTGCCCTCTTTTAACAGCGTTTGCACCAGGCTTTTGGCATCGGCCTTTTCTTCGGTCGGCACGTTGGTTTTGGGTTTGGTCTGAGCAAAAAGCGGAACAGAACAGCAAAGAAGTAAGGCGGCCATTATGGCCTTGAACGCGCTCAATCTTGGCGCGTGGAGCAAGCGAAAAGTCATGCTGAAAGTCTCCTGACTATCTATAACTACCTTTAAATAAAAACAGAAACACCCCGCATCAGACGGGGCGTTTGACAAATGTCTTTTGACGAATGTCTTCGTTAAAAGCAGTTTAACAAAGGCTCCTTCCTTCCAAACAACAAAAAGCCCGCTTCGTAATTTTCATTACGAAGCGGGCTTTTAAATTTGAAACGTCAGTTAGCGCTTGTCAATGACGGCCATTGAAGCCGTTGAGGTGTCGGGTTCAATCACCAGTGAGAATTTGCCATCGGTGTCAGGCATCACGGTTTGGTTGTTAATGGTCACCGTCGCACCGGTTGCCACTTCGCCGGAAATCGAAATTTTCTGCACGCGATTGTTGTCAATCATGCGATGCACCAGCAAAGCAGCTTCATCACGGCGCAGGTTTGCCATCGGGTTGAAGATATTGCCTGGTTTGCCACGCGCTAATGTTTTGCCTTCGGTGGTGCGCAGTTGCGTGGCGATGTTCACGTAAGGCACAGCCCAACGTGGAATGTTTTGATAATCCAGAAAGCCGGGATCAATGTTCTTCATTTTCAGCGCGGCATCTTCCAGGCCCATGGCGCGCACGATAATCGCCGTCGCTTCAACGCGATTGATGGGTTGCAAGGGTCTGAACGTGCCATCGCCTTTGCCCTTAACCAGGTTCTGATTCTGCGCGATGGCTAAATAACCGGCATACCAGTCGGAAGCCTTTATGTCCTTGAAAGAAGGCTTGCCCAACGGCTCCAGGGGACGCTGCGGCATCACGTTGATGTAACCGCGCAGTGTGGTGGCCTGGCCTTTGGCATCTTTGGCGGTGCAAACGTAGGTATAGCGGCCCGGCTGCACATCACCGGCGGGCGAGGTGCCGTTCCACACGGCCATGTGTTCACCGGCTTCTAAATCTTTGTCTTTGATTAACTCGCGCACTTGCTTGCCCAGGCTGTTGAGAATGCTAAGGCGCACTTTGGCTTTTTGCGCGAGGACAAATTTGATGGCGGTTACATCGCGCAGGTCACGCAGATTCAGGCCATTGAGCGTCATCACGGTGTATTCAGCGCGAATGGTATCGGCGCCCGGCATGAACAAGCCTTGTCCACGCCCACCCGGTGCCAGCACGCCTAAGCGCACCAGGCGCTCGATGGTCATTTGCGTTTCGGGGTCACGCACGTCATTAATCAGCGCGCTTTGCTTGCCGGCCAAAATGCGGTCGGGCAAAGCGAAAACCGTGAGTAACGGGCTTTTGGTGAAACCGTAGGTCAGCGTATTGCTGGTAACGACCACCTGAGAAGCATCTTCGATGGTTGCGACGGCATAAAACGATTGAGGACGGTCAACCGGCGCCACACGGAATGAAACGCTGCGCGCTTCAGAGTTAGCAGCCAAATTGCCTACGTTCCACGTTAAAGCGCGGGACATGGGGTCAAACTGCCCGCCGTTGGTCGCGGAATTGTTGACGTAAGTGATGACGTCGCTCAGCACGAAACGCACTTTGGCGTCTTGCGCCGCACTGGTGCCACGATTGGCGAAGTAGATAGTGAAAAGCGCTTCGAGCGGGTTGTCTTCAACCGGCGTAACGCGCAGGGAGATGGCAAGGCTGGAACGCGCTGCGACGGCGGGAACAATAGAGCCTTCGCCACCGCGATTTTCCGTTGAAGGATTCGTGACAGGCACGGTAGTAATGGGAGTAATCGTCGCTGTCTCGCCAACAGGTTTGGCGGCCACGATTGTTTCGCCTGGAGTTACAGCCGAGGCCGGTTCAAGAACTGCTTCGGTGGCTACATTCAGGCCGGGTTCAACGCGCACAGCGAACATTGTGCGCTTGTTGTCGCTGTTGAAAACCTGGACGTAGGTTGTGCCGGCTGTAATGCCTTCAAGACCAGCGCGGCCATTGCGAAAGTAGCCACGCGCTACTTCATGGTCGTCCGGCACAATACGCTTGACATCGGGTAGCGGCAGAAAAACCTGCCTGCCCAACGGCACGCGCAAGGTTGCCACACCCAATGGTGCATTGGCTGCCAGACGGGGCTGTTTCGCCGCGTGCGCCACTGACCCTACGAACAACGGGCCAGCCGATAGCAGGGTTGTGCCCACTAAGGCATAAGTCAAACTTTTTTTCAGTCCATTCATGCAGTTACTCCCGGTTACTTCGTGAAATACAAAAAATATGGCGTTTCGCAGGGAAGATTCCCAACGACTTACAATATTGAAGTGTTTAATCCATAAATCAGCAGCTAAATCAAGAGAATCTCCCCGATTTAGTCGCTAAAACCCACAACTTTTGCCAACCATTATTACATAAGACCGCTCTACAGTCCAGAGTTAAAAACTCATTTTGAGCTTCCCGGCTTAATGGCCGGGCCATATTTTTCACTGAGCCAGACAGGAACAGCATCCGGCGCGTAACTTTCAATATTCAATTCCAGAAGCGCTTCGACAACCGGCACGCCGTAATCCACCTGTCCACCACTGCGATCTACCAATAAGCCAATACCGGCTACTTCGGCACCGGCAGCGCGGACAGCCTCAACAACCTGCAAAACCGAGCCGCCCGTTGTCACAATATCTTCGACCACCAAAACGCGCTCACCCGGCTTGAATTGAAAGCCACGCCGGAAAACAAAGCCCTTTCCTTCGTCGCCGCGCTCGGCATAAACCGCGCGCACACCCAGATGACGCGCCGTTTCAAAAGCTAAGATAATGCCGCCCGTAACCGGCCCGGCCACACATTCGATGCGCCGTTGTTCAAAACGTCGCGCGATTTCGCCACACAGGCGGCTTGTCACGCGCGGCTGCTCCAACAAGCGGAACTTTTCGATGTAACGATTGGAATGGCGCCCGCTGGCTAAAAGGAAATGTCCTTCTAACAGCGCGCCGCTCTCGCTGAGTAACTGTTCGACTTCATCAGGTCGCATATCCCCGCTATTTTATCAATTGCCCGCAGCTATTGGCACTCCGCTTTTTGCACATTGTAGTAATACCCTTAATTTGAGAAAATCTAAGCACACCAAGGATTTCCACATATGAGCACAACCGAGATGGTCAACATCAATGCGACGGCTCCCCAGGGCGCATTAGGCGAAGCAAATTACGGCGGACAGGAATATATCGTCCGCGTGCGCGGCGTCAAGCGCACCTACGAAGTAGGCGGCCAGCCTGTTCATGCTCTGCGCGGTATTGATCTCGACATTAAGCGCGGCGAATACATTTCCATCATGGGGCCATCCGGTTCAGGCAAGTCCACTTTGTTTAATATGATTGGCGGCCTGGACAAGCCCACCGATGGAACCGTATTCATTGACGAAGTAGACATTGCGCAACTTGATGCCTTTGAACTGGCCTGGCTACGCTGCCGCAAAATCGGCTATATTTTCCAGACTTTCAACCTGATTCCAGTTATGACCGCGATGGAAAATATCACACTGCCGATGATTTTCGCAGGCTATGACCTCGACCATCAACTTTCGCGGGGTCGGGAACTGCTCGAAGCCGTCGGCATTTTACACCGCAAGGATAACAAGCCTTCGCAATTATCCGGCGGCCAGCAGCAGCGCGTTGCCATCGCCCGCGCCTTAGCCAACACGCCTTCCATTGTCTTGGCCGACGAACCAACCGGCAACCTCGACCAGAAAACCGGCCAGGAGATCATTGAATTGTTAAAGCGCCTCAACAAAGAAAGCGGCGTAACGGTGATTACCGCCACGCACGATGACAAAATGCTGAAAACTTCTGATCGCGTTGTTGTCGTTTCCGACGGCATGATTTCCCGCGTTTATTCGTCAGAAGAAATCCAGGCCATGCAAAACACGGTCGGCGGCTTTCATTAATTCATTTATACCCCCACCCAGCCTCCCCCGTAGGGGAGGAGTTACGCGCTCTAAGACCAAGTTTGATTTTAAAGGGCATAGCCCCTCCCCTACGGGGGAGGCTGGGTGAGGGTTTTTGAGACTGCTTGTTTTTTAGTAACATTCAAAATATCATGAGCAGCACGCACGCCTCTACAAAATCACCTGTTCCCCCCACAGTCCGTTTAGGTGTTGACGGAGGCAATCCTGTCGGCACGGGATTATTGCTGGTCTTATCCGGGCCATCGGGTGTCGGCAAAGATACGGTGTGGAAACGCGCCGCGCCCTGCCTGCCCAGTTTTCGCAAGGCCGTAACCTGCACCACACGCGCGCAACGTGAAGGCGAAACGCACGGCATGAATTACTACTTCGTCAGTGATAGCGAATTTGATCGTTTGATTGCCGAAGATCAACTCCTGGAATGGGCACATGTGCATGGCTTTCGCTATGGCATTCCTGCCGGGCCGGTTCTTGAAGCATTGAATTCCGGCAACGATATTATCTGCGTTATTGACGTGCAGGGTGCGCAACGCGTGAAGTCTCTGTTTCCTACTGCCATTCTGGTTTTCCTCACGCCGCCTGAAGTGCAGATTTTAGAGCAGCGCATCATTGACCGCGACAGCGAAATTGACCGCAAAGAATTGCAAGACCGTCTTGCGCGCGTGCAATGGGAAATGGAACATATCCCGCTTTACGATCACACCATCGTCAACGATACCGTCGAGCACGCTGCCAAAGAATTGTGCGAAGTTGTAGCGCGGGAAAAGAAGAAGCGTGGTGAGGTGGTGAGGTAGCGTGGTTGTGAATCCACTACCTCACTACCTCACTACCCCACTACCTGTGATGCACGGCAAAACCATTCTTTTAGGCGTTAGCGGTTCGATTGCGGCTTATAAAGCCTGTGAACTGGCCTCCCATTTAACGCAAAGCGGCGCTCTTGTGCCGGTTGTTCTCACATCGGGTGCGCAAAAATTTGTCGCTCCTCTGACTTTTCAAGCCCTGACACGCCAGCCGGTTCATACTTCGCTTTGGCCGCAAGATTCCAGTGGGGAAAGCGGCGTTTTAGCAGCAATGGCCCATATCGGTTTAGCCGAAAAGGCCGATGCTATTCTCATAGCGCCCGCTTCAGCCAATTGCATAGCGCGCCTGGCTCACGGGTTGTGCGATGACCTTTTAACAACCCTTGTTTTGGCGGCGCGCTGTCCGGTTCTTATTGCGCCGGCTATGAACCCGGCCATG
>DASWNL010000511.1:0-16530 GCA_036399215.1 Abditibacteriaceae bacterium | reverse complement strand
CGGCAGCAATCAAGAACAACATTTGTAACAGGGTTCCGACAACAGCAATCATTCCAGCGCGAGCTAAATCCTTGAGCGAAAACTCAATACCCAGCACGAACATCAAAAACATCACGCCAACTTCGGAAAGGGCCGCAATCTCTTCCCGATTGGTCACTACATTTGCTGCTAAAGGCCCAATAGCCATGCCCGCTGCCAAATAACCAACCAGGGGCGAGAGGCGCAGGGTGTGCGTAATCCAACCGCCGCACAGCGCAATGCCAAAGGCGATGGCTAAACTCAAAATGATGTGCAGTTCTTCGTGCATGAAAACTTTGATAGAACGCAAATTTCGCAAATGGAACGACAATTTTCGCTAATCTTTAGAGAATGATTTAATCTAAACAAAGGCGTTGCGAACTCAGGAATTTGCGAGGCAGACCTACTGCCGGCGCTTAAGTAATTCTAAACAATAAATTTGCGTAAATTAGCGGCAATTTCGCAAATTTGCGTTCTATTGGAACGAAAGGAAACAATGATTTTAAAAAACCGCGTCGCACTTATAACGGGCGCCGGGTCGGGCATCGGACGCGTTATTGCCATTGCTTTTGCCCGCGAAGGCGCACAAGTGGTTTTAACCGGGCGACGCCTCCATAAATTGGAAGAAACCGCCGCACTCTGTAATGCGCCGTCGCTAAGCGGCGAAGCAATTTTCGAACCTGCCGACATCAGCGAAGAAAGCGAGGTAGCGCGTCTGCAAGAGCGCGTCTTAAAGGCGTTCGGGCGCTGCGATATTCTGGTCAATAACGCCGGCATTTTCAAGCCGGAGCCGGGTATTTTGCTGCACCAGGCGGGGCTGGACGATTGGAACAGTGTCATGCAAACCAACGTGCGCGGTGCGTTTTTATGCCTGCGTGCTTTTGCCCCGACAATGATTGAACAGCGTTACGGTCGTGTGATCAACGTCACATCCGGCCTGAAACACTCTGCCGGTCACGGTGTGTATTCGATTTCCAAATCGGCGTTAGATGCCCTCACAAAGACCGCCGCGCACGAGTTGGAAGAGCACAATATTCTGGTTAATGCGCTCAATCCCGGTTGGGTCAAAACCGAAATGGCGCAAAATGCGCCGGATGATCCTCAAAAAGTCGCGCCTTTAGCCTTGAAACTGGCATCGTTACCCGAAGGTGAGCCAAGTGGCGTAGAGCATCACGCTTAAAGAGTTGATAGCCACAAAAAAGCGCAAAGGACACAAAACGAAAAAGAGAAGACAAATATCGTCTTCTCTTTTTGTGGTTTTTGTGCTTTTTTGTGGCTAATCCTCCATCAGTGTGCCATAGCTTTTAAGCGGTCACGCAGATGGGCAGCGTGTTCGTAATCTTCACGTTCTACAGCACTACGCAACTCCTGGCGCAACTGCTCTTCTTCACTTAAAGGGCGCTTGCTGACAATGCGCTCCTTCCATTCTTCAAGGAATTGAATTTCGCGGCATGAGTCCATCAATTCTTCGCGCCCTACTGAGCGCAAAAATTCGCTGATCTGCTCAACACCTAAGTCAATCAATTCCAAAGCGCGGTCAAAGTCTTGACGTTCGAGGGCGATGCACGCGCGGGCACGGGCATTCATCATTAACACGTAAGGGCGGAACTGCTCCAACGACAGGCGGTCGTTTTCGTCTTCGGCCCACTCACGCACAAAGTCGAAAAGCTGCGAGTTATGGTTGGTGTCGCGGATGACTTCATAGTAGTCGCCCAGATGAAACATTGAAAGATAGCGATAGTAAAACTGCATCGCTTCGCGACGCAGTTCTTCGCATTCATCTTCATTCAAAAGAAAATCTGCATCATCGCCACCGGTGCGTGCCTGATGACGACGCAGTTGTTCTTGATGATAATCGAGCAGGGTCTCGTAGCCGTGAGGTTGCTTGCCGTCGGGGCGGCCTTTGATTTCCATTTGCAGCACGCCCAAATCTAAGCGCATCTGCAACAATTCGCGTCCATCGTCCTGGGCGCGCACTTTCCGAACAGTCACCTCGTTCGGCTGAGAGTCCCAGTCGCGCAGAATCTCAGCGTTTAAATCCTTGCTCATGGCCTCAACCTCTTTCACAATGCGGTGCGATATGGAACATCATCGCGCCGCTGTAAGAATGCTTATTTCAACAGGCTTACCACTTTGTTTTTGCGGTCACTCTGTGGTTGGATATTTGGTTTGACTGCCTTGAGCAAAAACAAAACTCACTTGCGATGGCGTCAATGACATCCACGGAACCGGACTTCGATAAGGCTTAACTACAAGTCCGTTTAAAGCCAGCCTGATGACGTGCGATTGCAAAGACGGTGCCCCTCTGTTTTTGTTCGCGCTTATTGGCGCACAGAGAGGCTTTTAACGAGATAAGAATACCAAGGAATGAAAGAATGCACGCCTTAAATGCACGCCTTAATTGAGCGATGTTTAAGGGCGCTTGACTTCGGCAATGGTAGCTCCCGCATCGCCGGGGCGCTTACCGTTATCGGGACGATTGAGCAACGGCTGCGATACTTTGGGAGTGCCAAAGAGTGGTGGTGCAAGTGAGGCGGTTGCGGGCACATTCATTTTGCCGGCCACAAACCATTCGTAGCGCAAAAGTGGTGCGCCTTTTAAATCCTGAGGCACGCGCGGCCAATGCAGTGCTAAGCAATTCGCCCCGCGCTGCAAGACGCGACCTAAATCCACCAACATAGTGCCGTGCCGATTAGCAAGCAGCGGTGCGCCGTTAACGAACAACGTGACATCGGCGGGCGTTTCGAGCAGTAATTGCGCGCCGGGTGGCACTTCGCGCAAAGCAAGCGGCCAGCGCATCCAGACCGGCGCTTCTTTTAGTTCTTTTTGTGGCGCTGCAATGGCAATACCGGGGTGATGGGCTGTATCGAGTTGGATGCCGGCGTTTTGCCAGTTAGCGTTTTTTAAATTGTCCGCTTGTGGCGCATTCCACCCTAAAGCCAGTGGCGAGCCTTTGATAAGCGACTCTGCGGTTACACGCCCCGTTAATTTGGGGGGCAACGTGGTGCGCGCATTGGCCCAACCGGCAGGCGGCGCACCGGCGCCTTTCCATAAATCCCACGAAACCGGCTGCGTTGGGTTATTTTCTAAAGCACCCGGCGTGCGATTGCTGAAAATAAATAGATTCATGCCATCGCGGCGCATGGCGAAGCCCATGTCCTGAAAAAGCGGTTCAATGGTTGCCAAAAGCGGCGCGTCCTGCGCATGGACCGAAATCAAGGCATCCGGCAGCGTCCCACAGCGAAAGCGCACCGCTGTTGCGGTTTCAATCAAGGCCATCATGTCGGACAAGGGTTCCTGGCGCAGTGAGAGCGAAAAACGCGACTGCTCTTCCAAACGCGAGGCGATTTTTTCTTCAAGGCCAGCATCCCGCGTTCCGGCAGTGGTTTGTGTGACGGGCAATGTGTTATTTGAGGCGTCATCCGCCCGCGACGTTTGATCGGCTAACACACTAAATGCCAGGCCGAAAGCAACGGCCCTGCTCAATTGTTGCCGGAAATTTTTCACCATGAAAGCCACCATGAGAACCCTGAACCGCCTCTTAAGAAAAACGCGTGTAAACGTATTTTGAAGTGCCCTGAAATGAAAGTTGAGCTTGACTTCCAATTATAACCAATGACTTAACCAACGGCTTGCAGACTTTCCCTCTTTTGCACCGTTGGTTTGCTAAACTGCCTCTTCACTACTATTTATTGCATTAGTAAGTGCAAGCGTTTTCATGTCGCCTTCTTCTCATTACTTCTCGCCGTCCGCTCCGCTGCAACAAACCTCACGCCATGTCGAAGCCACTTTAAACGGCCTCACTCTGCATTTTGCAACCGGCGATGGTGTCTTTTCCAAAAGCGCCTTTGATGAAGGTTCTCGCTTGCTGCTCGAAACCGCCTTAAAGCGTAGCTCATGGCCTTTAAATGCTCGTGTGGGAGATTTAGGCTGCGGCTGGGGCGCTTTAGGCTGCTTTATCGCGGCTTTAGCGCCCCAGGTATGGGTTTTTGGCTGTGACATCAACGAACGGGCCGTCGCATTGGCGCATCAGAACGCACGCACCCATCAATTGACAAACGCCTCATTCTGGTGTGGCGATGGATTAGACGCCGCACGCAGTGATTTTTTTGACGTGATATTTTGCAATCCACCGGTGCGCGCTGGAAATGAAACCATCCAACAAATGTTTGAGGGTGCTCTGCGTTGCTTGAAACCCGGCGGCGAGTTGTGGGTCGTTTTGCGCACCGCGCAGGGTGCTAAATCGTGGCAAAAGCGCTTGCAGGCACAGTTTGGCAGGGGCGAAACCATCGAAATTAAAAGTGGCTATCGAATCTTGAAATGCAGGAAGCAGACGGCAGACGGCAGACGGCAGGAGGCAGGATGAAGGTTCCTAACTTAAAGACAAAAGCAACACGTCTATCATGCCTCCTGCCGTCTGCCGTCTGTCTCCTGCTTACTGGGTGTCATCGCTCCGCCGTGCCGCCAACTAAAACCAGTGTTGCTCCCGCCGCGCCGCAAATTTGGGGCGGACAAAAAGGCCAACAAGCCGGACAATTCTACGAACCACGGGCCTTAGCTGTGGCCCCTAATCATTTCGTTTACGCGGTAGATTCATCCGGCTACGTGCAAAAATGGACGGATAAAGGCAAATTTATCAAGCGCTGGCGCGTGCCTTCAATTGACAAAGGCCGGCCCGAAGGTTTGGCCGTTACCAAAAGCGGCAACATTGCAGTTTGCGACACGCATTACTCAGTCATTCGCCTCTATTCGCCCGAAGGTAAATTGCTTCGTTCCTTTGGCACCTATGGCCCGCAAAAAGGCGGTTTTCTTTTGGCAACGGGCATTTGCGTGGATGATGAGGGCTTTCTGTATATCGCTGATTACGGCGGCGAATTTGACCGCATTTCCAAGTGGACGGAAGAAGGAAAACTCATCGCTTCCTGGGATGGGCACGGCGATGGGCCGCGCCAGTTTCGCCGTCCCTGCGGTTTAGCCATTTCGCAAAATGGTGATTTGTTGGTGGCCGATATTTGCAACCACCGCATCCAGATTTTGGATCGGCACACCGGCCAATTCAAAGGCCAAATCGGCACGCCGGGCCGCGCGCCGGGCCAACTCACCTATGTTTATGGAGTGGCAACGGATTTAGATGGATTTATCTACACCGTCGAATACGCCACCAGTCGCGTGCAGAAATGGACGCCCGGCGGGAAATTCATTGCCGCATGGGGCAATCCGGGCCGCGCGCCGGGCCAACTTTTCAACCCCTGGGGTTTGGCTGTTGGCCCTGATCGTTCGATTTACATTGCTGATACCGGTAATCATCGCGTGCAGAAGATTCACCTGCCGCAAAGCGAACCAGCGCCAGTGACAAAAGACTAAACTGCAAACTGTTTGAGAAAGGCAAAAATGTTCTGGGGCAAGAAAAAGCCATCTACATTAGCCGAGGCTGTTGAAAACCTGATCGCTTTGCAAGAGGGGACTTTCGACCCGAAGCAGTTTCAACAGGCTTGTGTTGAGGTCACGCAGCAAGGCATGAAGGCTGATAAATCTCAGCGTGACCAGGCTCTGGCACAATTAAAAACTCCCATCGAACAGAGTGCCTCGCTTCCAGCCGCGCTTATCGCTTTGGTCTGCGGCGCTTTAGTGGAACAAGACGCAGATGGAATGGTGGTTTTAGACACGATTCTCACACGCGCCGCCCCGATTTTGCGCGAAGCCGCCGCTTTCGCTGCCTATTGTCATGCTAAAGGGCAAGACAAAAATCCCGGCGCCGAAGATAACTCGGAAATTAATTTCCTGGAGCGTTATGGCGCCGAAGTCGCGCCAGAGCATCCTAACGAAGCGATGGCCTGGGATGCCTTGGATGTCATCTACATGCCGCTTATCGCCATGCTTTCGCAATCGTCTCAGGCACGCCGTATGGCAAAGCAGCATGAACGATATGCTCCGGCTTTAGAAACGTATATAAATACGGCGCCTATTTCTCATGGAGGCGCCGACTGGTTGTGGAAGATGCAACAAGTTTTAGATGACGAAGAGTTGTTGGTCATCCATCGCGGCGAGGGTAAGGGCTTCAAAGTTCGCATTGGCGGTATTGCCGATAATTTTCATTTGCACGATTTGCTCGCGCAAAACCTGATCGGCAATCCAACAGAAGGTCTGCTTTCGGGCCAGGTTCACAACGGCGGCGAAGGCGTGTGGGACCTGGTTAATTGGACGGGACTGCACACTTCTTCCGATGAAGCCAACAATTGGAGCAAAGCCGAACACTGGATTTGGGGCGAAGGAGTGCCGGCTGATATTAAGAGTTTTGAAGGCGTGCGCGTAGTTTTGCTGGAACCATCTTCTTACGTTCGCACCTGGGATCCATCACAGAACTCTTTTTGCAACATGCAAGCGACTTTGGAAGTTCAAGAAGTTTTATCGCCGGACGTTGTGCAGGATTATTTAAAGCGCATGACGCAGGCGGCTTCCAACTAAAAAAACAATATAAAACAATGCAAGGCTACTCTTTCGACCACATTCCATCCTTTTGCGACCTGATTGAAAAAGACGCGGTCAACGTCATTGTTGAAACGCCCAAAGGCTCGCGTAACAAGTTTGCGTGGAAGGAGACTTACGGCGTTATCGAACTGCGCCGCATTTTGCGCGGCGGTATGACCTGGCCCTGTGATTTTGGTTTTATTCCGCAAACCTTGGCCGACGACGGTGATGCTATTGATGTGGCGTTGCTCATTGATGAGCCGTGCTTTCCCGGCTGTCTGGTGCGAACTCGCATTGTTGGCTCCATTGGCTTAATCAAAAACGGCGACGAAAACGACCGCCTTATCGGTGTTCCCGTCTCGCTCGAAGGCGCCGCAGCCACTTGGGATGAGATTCAAACTCTGGAAGATTTATCGCCACGCTTGATTCGCGAAATCGAAGGCTTTTTGAAGGATCACCAAACCTTTGAAGGCAACCAAATCGAACTGACCGGCCTCAAAAACCGCGCCGATGCTTTGAAGAGCGTGCGCGATGCAGCAACCCGCTGGCAAAAGGAAAAGGGCACATAATGGCGGAGGTTTACTTGATTGGCGGGCCGAACGGCGCTGGCAAAACGACAACGGCAACCAAAGTTTTGCCGACTTTGCTTAATGTCCGCGAATTTGTAAATGCCGACTACATTGCCAGAGGCTTATCGCCATTCAATGAATCTTCCGTAGCGGTTCAGGCCGGGCGCCTTATGTTGCAGCGATTGAAAGAGCTTTCTGAATTGGGAGAAGATTTCGCTTTTGAAAGCACATTAGCAGCGCGCCACTATGTTGTTTTTCTTAAGCGATGCCAGGAGCGAGGCTATGAGGCTATAAGGTCAACTTGATTTACGTTTGGCTGAACAGCCCCGATTTAGCTGTGGAACGTGTAGCCACGCGCGTGCGTAGTGGCGGCCACCATATTCCTGAAGAAACAATCCGGCGCCGCTACGAATTAGGACGTTCGTATTTTCATGATTTGTATCGGCCCTTAGCTGATTTGTGGATATGCTTAGATAATTCAGGGCAAAACAGCGTGTTCGTGGCGCAAGGCGAGCGTGACAATGCTCCAGTAATTTATGACCAAACGCGTTGGAATTTAATCTCAGAGCCTCGCAAGGAGTGTCCATGACGAATGAAGAGAAAATTCGCTTGATTACAAACGGCGCCCAACAAGCCGTGAGTGAAGCCATTGAACGGCATCGGCGTTTGGGCGAAAGCATCGTCATCTGGCGTGATGGACAAATTGTGACACTGACAGGCGATGAAATTCCACCGCAAAGTTTGGAAGAATTCGGCAAGGAGGATCCCTCATGAAACGATGCGGTTTCAGTCGTTGGGAGTTGCTGGCATTGGGCGCGGTTCTCTGTGTTGGAGGCGCCTTGTTGCCGGTTCTGGCACAAACCATTGACGCAGAGCGCGCCCAACAAAATCGGCGCGCCTCATTATGCATGAATAATCTCAAGCAGGTGGCGTTGGGCCTTCATCAATACATGGCGGATTATGATGAAATGCCAAGAGTCACGCTCAATTCGCAAGCTGTTCCTTATTCCAAATGTTATGGCTGGGCCGATGCCACAGTGCCTTACTTGAGAACACTGGATTACTTTCAATGTCCTGCGGAAAGCCGTAAGGGGCAAGACAATCCGATGAAACCAGGTTTCACTGACTACTGGCTCAATACCAATATGTCGGGCGTGTCATTTACCGACATAAAAGCGCCGACAAGGCTTATTATTTTAGGCGACGGCGACGGCGGCGCCTCCAATTCCAATGCGCGTTATAACCTGAATAAGTTGCCAAGAAGTTGGATAGCACAGCCTAACTCTCCGGCACGGCGGCATTCCGGCGAAGCGTTTTATGCTTTTGCCGATGGGCACGTCAAACGCTGCTCTTATCAAGTTCTTTTACCGCATCGGCCCACACTGGAAAACAAATAATCTTCGATGAACTTTGGCTTTTCTTTCACTAATCCCTGGGCGCTTTTGTTGTGGCCGCCTCTCGCGTTTTACTTCGTGTGGCTGGCCGGGCGTTCGCTGGCCGATATGTCTATGGCGCGAAGGCGTGCGGCCATCGCCATGCGCCTGATTCTGCTGACGTTGATAGTGCTGGCCTTAGCTGGCATTCAATATGTGAAGTTCAACCGCGACATGGCGACGATGTTTGTGGTGGACTTTTCCGATTCTGTCGGCGCGCGCGCCAAAGTGCAGGCCGAAGAGTTCATCAACAGCGCTGTCAAAGGCCGCAAGGATAACGACCGCTGGGGCGTGGTGGTTTTCGGACGTGAGGCTTATATCGAACTTGCGCCCGGAACCGCCCCCAATCTGGGAAAAATTCAAACCGTGACGGCAACGGAATTCACTGACATCGCCGGCGCGATTCGGCTTGCTATGGCTTCGTTGCCGGATGGAATGCAAAAGCGCATCGTCATTCTCTCGGATGGCAACGAAAACCTGGGCGATTCGGTTGATGAAGCGCAAGTTGCCAGCAACAACGACGTAAAAATTGACGTAGTGCCGCTCACTTCGCCGCAGCGACATGAGATTCTCGTTGAAAAGCTGACCGTGCCCAGCGAAGCCAAAATCGGCGAACCGATTGAAATCAAAGCCATTGTGCGTGCCACCCAGGACGCCGACGCCACTTTAAAACTTTTCCGCGATGGGCAGTATCTCGGCTCGCGCGATGTGCGCCTCAATGGCGGCACAGGTGCCGGAGCCAAGAATGTTTTTGTCTTTCCCCAAACCGTCGAGAAAGCCGGCGCCAGCACCTTTGAAGCGAAGATTGAAGCCAGCCCTTCGGAAGATACAACCGTTGAAAACAACCGCGCGCTGGGTTTTGTGAATGTTCAGGGCAAGCCGCGCATTTTGGTAGTTGGCACCGACATACAGCAGTCGCAGTTTTTAGCGCAAGCGTTACAGCGCGAAAAAGTCAACGTCGAACTGCGCGGCGCGGGCGGATTGCCGCCGAACCTGACGGCGATGCAGCCTTACGATGCCATCGTTCTGGATAACGTGCCGGCCTGGGATTTAACCGAAAAGCAGATGACTTCGTTGCAATCGTATGTGCGCGACTTAGGCTGCGGTCTGGTGATGGTTGGCGGCGAATACTCTTACGGGCCGGGCGGCTACCGTGAAACGGCCATTGAAGAAACTCTGCCGGTTACGATGGACATCAAGAACATGCAGGTTATTCCCGGCGGTGCCGTTGCACTCATCATGCACTCCTGCGAGTTTCAAAACGGCAACGATTGGACAAAAGCGATCTGCTCACAGGTGATTCGCCAGTTAGGGCAGAACGACTGGGCTGGCATCTGCGTGTTCGGCTTCGACGCTAACTGGGTCTTTCCTGGCGGGATGCTGCAAGTGGGGCCGAATCGCCAAAGAATGCTGGCCATGACGCGCAAAGTCAACCCCGGCGATATGCCCGATTTCGACGCCGCTATGCAGGTTTGCTATGACGGCCTGATGAAAACCAACGCGGCTTTGAAGCACTGCATTATTCTCAGCGACGGCGACCCATCGCCGCCCGCGCCAGCATTAGTCGCCAAGTTTCAGGCTGCGAAAATCACCGTCTCGACAGTCATCATTAACCCGCATGATGGCATCGGCGGCATGACGACTAAATCAATGGCGTGGATTGCCAAGCAGCACGGCGGGCGCGCTTATGTGGTGCTCAATCCCAAGCAAATTCCTAATATCTTTTTGAAAGAGGCCGCTACGGTTTCCCGCTCAGCGATTATCGAAGAAACCTTTAATCCTGTGAAGTCGGCGGAAAGCTCGATTCTCAAAGGCATTGGCGGCACGCCACCGCTTTTGGGCTATGTCGGCACAACCAAGAAACCGACAGCGACCAATGTTTTACAAAGCCATCAGGATGATCCGGTTTTGTCCACCTGGCAATATGGTTTGGGCAAAGCCGTGGCGTGGACAAGCGATGCACGCCAGCGCTGGGCAGCAGCCTGGGTGCCCTGGAGTGGCTACTCTAAATTTTGGGCGCAGACGGTGCGCTGGAGCATGAGGCAAAGTTCGTCCAGCGACTTGCAAACGCTTGTGGACATTGACAAAGGCAAGGGCAAAATCTCCATTGAAGCCGTGGACGCCAAGGGCAACTTCATGAACTTCCTGGAGCCAAAAGCCCGCTTAGTGCAGCCCAATTTAAAATCTCTGGATTTATCGCTCGATCAAACCGGGCCGGGCCGCTATGAAGCCAACTTCGATGCGCGCCAACTCGGCACTTATTTAGTGAATATACAAACCAAGCGCGGCGGCAAAACAAGTTCGCAAATCACGGGCGCGGTTTTGCCCTACTCGCCCGAATATAATGCCGTCGGCACCGATGAATTTTTATTAGACCGCGTGCGCCAACTGGGCAGTGGCGACCGTTTAGAATTAAAAGACGCCAATCGAGTTTTCACCCGTCCGCGCACACCGGCACGCGCGCCGCGTGACATCTGGCTGCCGCTTTTGGCCCTTGCTGCTTTGCTTTTCCCCCTCGATGTCGCCGTGCGCCGTTTGATGTGGGGCGAAACCGAACTGCAAGCCTTGCGCAATCGACTGCGCCGCCAACCGCGCGCCTCAAAAGCCACTGCCAAAGAAACCAAGACGCAACGCGACCAAAGCATGGATAGTTTGCTTCGCGCCAAACAACGCGCCGCGCGCGAAGCACAAGAACCACAGCCCCAAGTCCCGCCTATCGGCCCTGCTCCCACTGCGCCTCCACCGCCGGACGGTATCGCCGCGCCGCCACAAACGCCTTTATCAGCGCCGGTTGAACCTCCAACCTATTCGTCGCAAGCGCCGCCTTCGGCGCAACCTCAACCTGCCGCACCGGACGAAGAAGACGAAGACAGCCCGATGGCCCGCCTACGCGCCGCCAAACGCCGCGCACGGGGCGACGAATGATTGCATTTCCCTGTTGGAACCTTTCTCAATTCAATCTGCTTTATTAGGCATGATTGAATAAAGCACCATGAAAATTTCTTTCAAATGTCTGGCATGGCTTCCCGTTGTTATCTTTTCTCTTTTTTGTTTCTCAGGCTGTGGTGGCAGTAGCGGTGGCACAAATGCGCCGGACGCACCAATCGAGGCGCGAATCACTACTGATAAAACGACTTACCGAGTTGGCGAGCCAGTTCGCGCCACACTAACCTTTCGCAATCTTTCTACTTCGGAACAAACTCTCAGATCGGGATCAAGCAGTTTCCTGCGTGTTTCGGTTACGCCCGTAGGACAAACAGAGCCTATAAGTTTTTTCGGCAATGCCGGTTTGGGAGTTATAACGACCATTCGCCTGGCGCCCGGCCAAACGAAGCAAGAAAGCGGGACATGGAATCAAACCATTATAGTCAATGGGCAAAATAATGTTCAAGCCCCGGCGGGACGTTATATTTTGCGCTCGGCCTTGTTACAACAAACTCCACCCGAAAAAGTGCGCGACGTGCCCTTAAGCATTACTCTGGTCAACTAAGAAACGCTGGGCGCGTGGTGAAGCACAAAACCGAATGAAGGCGAGACTATCGCCCTCTTCCAAACAAGGCAACTGATACTGCCTTGTTTGGAAGAGGGCGATAGTCTCGCCTTTTGTTTAAACTGGTGCCCACAACTTCTCTTCTTGCTAAGCCTTCATGAAACCAAATTCGCCAACTGGCCCGGTTGTTTCGGTAGATGCTCCCGCCGAAGCCGCATTTGTCGCTGATGAATTAAATAATGACACCGTAAAAGCGGCGCCCGAACTGCGCGGCGTGACGGGACGTGTCGTTATTTTTTCGCTCGTTCTGGCGATGCTGTTTGGCTATTGCATTCCCGTCGTTGATTACAAGTTCAGCAACACCTTTTTAGGCGCGGCGCATTTGCCGGCGGCGGCGGTTGTAGTTTTATTAGTGGTTTTGCTGCTGCTCAATCCGCTTTTGCACTCGGTCGCGGGGCGGGCAACCGGCGCGTTATCTCTTTTGATGGCGGCGGGCGGTTTAGCGGCAGGGAGTTGGTTGATTTATAGGTTCAATGCTCAAATCAGCGCGTTTTTAGCGCCGAAATATGGCCTCGTAAGCTGGCTTTTCGTGGCCGGCACTTTAGCAGCCAGTTTCTTTTATGCGGCGCACAAACGTGCTTTGTTGTTGGCGGGGGCTTTAGCTTGCGCTTTTGTCGCCTTTGTCACGCATTTTCTGGTAACGCCGGAAAAATGGGCTTCAGCTTTGGTGCTGCTTTGTTGGATTTTGGGCATCAGCGCCGCCTTATTTTTAGCGGCTTGCCTTTTGCGCCGTCCCTTAGCGCGCAATGAAGTTCTCACCGTTTATATCACCTGTCTTTTCTCGGCCTTAGTGCCGGGGCGCGGCGGCGAGAACTTTTTCATCCCCAATATCCTGGCGCCGTTTTACCTGGCGACACGCGAAAATAAGTGGCTGGATTTTCTGGAAGCCTATATTCCGCCGTGGATGACACCGGCGCTGAGTGAAGATAAGCGCTATTTAAAAAACATTATTGAACCCTGGTATACGGGCCTGAGCGCGGGGCAAAGCATCCCCTGGGACGCGTGGATTGTGCCCTTAATCGCCTGGTGTTCGCTCATTCTGGCACTTTATTGCTTGCTCGGCTGCCTTGGCGTCATGCTTCGCGCGCAGTGGGCCGAGCGCGAAGCCTTAGCCTTCCCGCTTTTGCGCTTGCCGCTCGAAATGACCGAAGGCATGGATGATACCCCCCTTTCATCCCCCCTTGGTAAGGGGGGACAGAGGGGGGTATCGGGGATTCCCGCCTTTTTTCGCAATCCTTTGATGTGGATTGGTTTTGGCATCGCGGTTGTGATTGAAGGATTAAACGGCCTGAATCTTTATTACCCCGAAGTGCCGCCCGTGCCCTTAACTTTGCCTGCCGGGCCACTCTTATCCGAGCCGCCCTGGAACCAAATCGGCGGCATGGATTTAAGATTGTATCCTGCCGTCATCGGCATCACTTACCTGCTGACCAGCGAAGTGTCGTTTTCGCTGTGGTTCATCTATCTTTTCACCAAAGTCCAACTGATTATTGCCTTTATGATTGGCTTTCCGCCCAACTCGATGCCGCCGCCCTTCTGGACACGCGGTTGGGCCGAAGGCTTTATCGGTTATCAGCAAATCGGCGCTTACTTCGCTTATGTGGGGGTCTTGATTTGGCTGGCGCGTGGTCATTTCGTGCATATTTTTCGCCGTGCCATTAAGCGCGAAGTGGCCACGCCCGCCGAAAAAGAAGAAGCGTTATCTTATCCGGTGGCTTTTTGGGGCTTTGTCCTGTCGTTTTGCTTCGTTGTCGGGTGGACAGCGTTCGCCGGGGCCGGTTTTCCTGTTGCTTTTCTGATGTGGATAACTTATCTGGTGATTGCGATGGGCCTGACGCGCATCGTGGCCGAAGGCGGCCTGATGTTTGTCCATACCGGCTGGATGACGCTGGGGCCACTTGCGCATTTATTTCGCGGTGGGCCGGGCAACCTCATTAACGAAACCAACGCGCCCGCCGCGTCACTTGTCAGCGGCAGCATTATGTTCGAGATGCGCGGCTTTTTGCTGCCCAGTTTTGTGCAAAGCTTCAAATTGGCACATGACCGCAAAATCGCCACGCGCCCCTTGATGGGCCTGATTGCCGGAGTGACTCTTGTCTCATTCCTGATTAGCGTGTGGACGATTATTCGCCTGGGTTATTTAGCAGGCGGTCTGACCTTGCAGCCCTGGTGGGCGCGCAATGTCTTTCAAGTCGGTCACGCACAAAGCATTGCCAAAGGCGTGGACGAAACTTTCACAATGGCCTGGGGTTGGACGGGTGTCGGCGCCTTGATGACCGTCGGCATGATGCTGGCGCGCAGTCGCTTTTTATGGTTTCCCCTGCATCCGATAGGCATTTTGATGTGCGTGCCGTTTGCCATGTTTACCATGTGGGTTTCCATCATGCTCGGTTGGCTCATTAAAGTGGTCATCATGCGCTTTGGCGGCTCCGATTCGTATCGCAAATTGATTCCGGCCTTCCTGGGACTCGCCCTCGGCGACATGGTGATGGTCGCTTTCTGGGTCGCCATTGATGGCTGGCAAGGCCGCACCGGCCATTCGCTCTTGCCTTTCTAAAAATCGTGCCGAAGTGGCTCCCTGAGTGCCAAAAACATGACTCAGGGCGTGTGTAGGGCGCTTTCATCGGCCCGCGTGGCGGTTACCAGAAAAATTAATGAGGTGCGGCCTTTGCCATCGCGCTTTGAGGGCCAGGGCACAAAAAAACCGCGCCGCGTTTTGGTTTCAATTTGCGAGTCCAGACCGGCCAAAAGCACCATTTCACCGGGGCGAACGCGCATCGTGGTGCTGACATTGCGCAAAGAGATGGTTGGCAGTCCGGTTCCGGCCTCGATTTCGTCTATGCTGGAGACTTCGGGCAAGAGTTGCAGCAAAATCTCGCTGTCTTTTTCGCTTCCACCCACCAAAGGCGTGACGGTGAGTGAGGTGCCGATTTGAAGTTTCAGCGCTTGCGCGTTTTGCTGACCGCTGCGACGTTGCAAGACGGTAACAAAGCGGTTCTGCCCGCTGAATAGCGTGCCGGTTTCGCCCGAAGCCACTACAACGTAGGGCTTGGCGGCCAAACGGGCGCGATTGCGCACTTGTAAGGCGGTTAAATTGGCGCTCAGCGACCTGGCAACGGCTTCATCCAGCACAAGGCTGGCCTGGCCGTTACCCAAATCCAGAGCGCCGCCGTATTTGTTGCCCGTCCCCGAATTATAAGCGGCGCGCAGGGCGAAGTCGAAGCTTTCGCCGTTGCTGATTTCCCATACCGAAGCCTCCACTTTCACTTGAGGATGCGGTTTGTCCAGCTTTTCCAAATCCTGCGCAATGCGCTCGACTAAAGCCGGCGAACCGGTGGCTAAAATGGAAGTGCGCTCGGAATCTACGCGCAGGCGCGGCAACAGAAAATCGGGAAACAAAAGCCGCGCGCGTTCGGGCGCCAGATGATTTAAAACGATGCGGCGCGATACGTCCATATCGCCGCCGCGCCCAATTTCGTAGCCTCCTGTTGTTTCCCCTTCAAGTGGCGCCCGTTCGGCTAAGCTCAGGCCATAGGCGCGCACCAAGGTTTCCGTAAATTCTCGTGGCGTGGCCGAAGGCAGCAGCAAAGTGATATTGGTATCGGCGCTTTCGGCGCGCACTAAAAAAGGCACACCTGTTACACGCGAAACCGTATCCAGAACGCGCTGCAAAGGCTGGCGCAAAACATCAAAACGAAACTCACCGGGCGTCTGCGTGGCTTTGATATTTAAGCGGCGATTCGTTCTTTGCGGAGCGCGGTTCAAACTGGGTTTTTGTAGGGCATCCACGCGGTCGGAGATGACCGTAATTATGACTGAACGCCGGTCGCGGCCTAACTCGATGCCGACATCGCGGGCGCCCAGAACCTCAGTGAAGTTAAAGCCGCTGCCATTATCGTCGTCATCGGTGCCGACATCGCCGGAGGCGCCGTAAGGGTTCAACTTGCGCAGCGTAACCGGCACATAGAAGCGCAGTTCCACATCGGTGGCCGGCTCATCGGGGTCTTGCGAGCCGTTGATAAACGGCGCTTGCAATTCATCGCGGCCCGGCGAAACGTAAGCGCCATCAACAGGATAAGCGCCCACTTCGTTGAAGGAGGGCAGCTTAGCGCGTGCTCGCAAAAAGCGCAGACGCAAGCGCGTGGTGGCACGCGGTTGAAAACGCCCATTAGCATCGCGCTCGAAAACTTCGTTCAGGTCAGCGCCGAACTGCACCACGCCATCAGTGCGAATCGTTACCTGCACGGCGTTGGGCAGCACACGCGACTCAATTCTCGTAATGTAATAGAAATTGCGCGCCAACTGCGCCTTGGCAGGCGCGATAAAAACAAACAGTAAAAAAAGCAACGTCATTCTGAGGGAGTCCTGCCCAGAGGGCACCCGGCGACTGAAGAATCCCGAATGCTCAAGGGGATTCTTCAGTCGCGGGCGCCCTCTGGGCAGGTGCTCCCTCAGAATGACTGAGGTTTGAGGCGCCAAATGAATTTTCGTC